>NZ_JBMPPJ010000027.1:0-76988 GCF_049339865.1 Undibacterium sp. TC9W
ACTGGAAAGACTACCGTTACAGCCATTCAGCCGCATCAACGAATTACTTCCTCATCACTGGCAACCAGCTCCATAATTTCCAGCATCACTAATGTGCTAGGTCAAGGTGTGACGGCCGGGCGCTTACGGTTCATTGCTGCAGGCTGCACCAGAGCCTGTGGCTTTTCTCTGCTAAGCCGCTTTTTGGGTTTGATTCGTAAATTCAACTCCAACTGACGATAGATGCGATATATCCGCTTGTGGTTCCAGGTGTGACCCTGAACATTGCGCAGGTACAGGTAGCACAGGCCAAAGCCCCAATTGCGCTGATTGTGCGTCAGGCGTATCAGCCAGTCTTCGATCTGCTTGTTTTTTGAAGACAGTCGGGCTTCGTACCTATAGCAGACCTGGCTGACGGCAAACGCCGCGCAGGCTGTACGTATGCTGACAGCATGTTGTTGAACCGCCCATCGTGCCATCTCGCGCCGCTGAGATGGCTTTACCACTTTTTTTGCATGGCCTCCGCGATGATCTCCGCCTTGAGTTTCTCTTCGGCATACATCTTTTTGAGCCGACGGTTCTCGTCTTCCAGTTCCTTCATTCTGGCCATTAGGGAGGCATCCATACCGCCAAATTTGGACCTCCACTTATAGAATGTGGCGCCACTGATGCCATGCTCCCTGCATAGTTCCGGTACTGGTGAGCCTGCTTCTGCCTGTTTCAATATGGCGATAATTTGGCTATCGCTGAATCTCGATGTCTTCATGTAAAACTTCCTCAAAATCTCAATTAAGAAAATTCTACTTTTAAATGCGATTAATTTCCGGGGGGATTACCGAATCTCAGCGTCATATACTTCTACTAGAGCTACAACGTCGGAATGGTCGTCGGGAGAGTATACTCGTTCGCCCACCGTATACTTGCCAAGCATTTCTTGAAAATGATCGGCAGCCTCGCCTTTCTTGCTCCACTCGCGACCATTTGAAAGACGCACTGGTTTTGCCTTACCCATATGAACCTCTCTAATGATAGAAGAGAAATAAGTATCAATCCTCTCGAAATTCTATCAAACTGATTTAGTTGCCGACACGGAAAAACATATTTTGTTCTTCGCCTGGCTCACTTGGAACCCACTCTTCATCTTGGTCCTGAACCTTGTAATGATATTCGGTCGTAGAGAAGATAATCTGAATGCCGGATTTTTTTGAAATTTCTTTCAACGCAAGCATATATCGATTTAAGTCATCACTAGCAATTTCGTGTTGCTTAGGAGTATCTAAAACGAGAATCTTAAGTACTGATTCACTTCGACTTGCTAACAATTCTAAGACTGCAGCATGATAAGCTAAAACAACGCGGACTTTCGTACTGCCTTTTAACTGACCCACGGTTTCCGGCCCTAGTACCGGCGTAAAATCGTCTTTATAAGTTATATCAAGACTAATATTCTTGGTGCCTAATATGGTAAGCCAACGAATGAATGCAGCACGTAAGTCAGAACGAATTTTTATTAATGATGGATTGGAACTTTTATCATTCGAAAATGACTCATATTTATCTAGAGCAGCATCACGCTTAACGATCGTGTCAAAGTATCTTTTTTCAAGTGCAGCTATTTTCTTTCTGTCGGCCAACTTAATTTGCAGTGCAAAGATTTGATTTTTTAAAGTAGAAATCGTCTCAACAATTGATGATGCATCAGAACCTTTATTGGATTCTGCTTGCGCTTTTTCTAGGTCAAAATTTTGTTGAAGAAGGTCATTTCTTCGAGCCTTTAATAGTGCTTTCCTATTGCTTTCGATCTGCGAATTGCGCTCTAAATCTTTGATTTGGTCGCGCAGATAAAGCAAGTTTTTGCCATAAGATTCCGAAGTGGTGGCAAAAAGAGCGCACGAAGGAGATTTGCAAATCTCTTCAAAAGATAAAAATACTCGCCTTGCATCTTCATTTAAACTAAGAGTGTTGATTTCGATATTGATTTCGTCAATAATTTTTGTCTTACTTCTGATTCTGAAATCGGTCTCTTTCAACTCCGCATCGATATCATAAATTTTCCGAAAATTCGCATTTACCAGTCTTTGAATAGCATCGTTCGCATCATCTTTCTTGATGTCAGAATTTTTATATGACTGCAATTGTGACTCTAAGATCGATAACTCTCGCTCCGTACTCTCAACCTCCTCCTCGGATAGTCCAGATTCGGCTTTTGCTAACGATAGCTCACGCGAACGCTCATTAACTAGCTTGTCGACAAAATCAAGCGCTTCTTTGGCTAAAATTTTATCTTTTTTCTCATCAAAGAAATTTTTAATAGGCAAGCCAAATGCCATTCGCATCATTTCAGAAAATTGATCTTTGATGAAGCGATCCGGCGGTACGTAAAAATCGCTATAACCTGCATCCTGATCCAAGTAATAAATTGGTAGTAAGCTAGCCATGTAAGCGGCCCCTAACTTACTAGAAGTGGTAACTAAATTTCCTGTCCTTATATTAAATAGTTCAAACAGATAATCGGAATAATCTCTCTCATTATAGAAACGTTGATGCACACCAGATGGATCAATAACCGTTATATCCGTATCTCGGCTAAAAATTCGCGAGATATTATATTTCCCCCCATGAAGTTCCAATTTCATCGTCACATGGTTGCAGCGATGATAAATCTCGTCGCGAAAAATACTAGGAAAACCGAGGCAAAAAACTACGGATTGAATAAGTGGAGTTTTTCCACAACCATTAGGGCCAAATAGTTGAGTGACTTCAGCACCAAAATGAAATTCGTCGGAACCCCACCCATTTATTCCCTTTGAAAATATCTGTAATGAGATAAGCTTCATTCCAACTCCAAATCTAACTGTCGAGAAACGCAAATATTCCTATACGCCCTACTTATATTGGCTAAGTTGTAACTTAAGTCATTATCATCTTTCATGACTCTATTAATAACTTTTTTTCCTAGCTCCGTGATAGCTATGCGCCCCATTCTATTGTGAACTTCAGTCAGATTGGTCTGCTCCAAAAACCTCAAAGCTGCAACCGTTCGAACTCGTAGATTCGCAGACCACCCGAGCGTCTGCGAAGAACCCTTAAAACCACCTAAACTTGCTTCAATGCTTTCGCCAACAAACTGCCCAAGCTCTGGTACGCGAGGTTTTCGACGGCTACCTGACATCACTAGTATGATTAACGCGATCAACGGTATTTGAAATAGCGCTTCGTTATTTATATCTCGGTTGTTTGAATCATCTTGTCCCACGCTTAAAGCAAGATCATTTTGTTCTAATGAATCAAAGAAAAGTTCAAAATTCATGATCTCCCCTTAATTAGTTCGGAAAAAAAACCGCCTAGAATGGTATCCGTATCTAGATCGAATAGAATGTCCTCTGACTCTAGGCGAGTAATGAGAGACTTGATTGGTTTCCGTAAATTTGAGAGAAGTACAATTCCATCATAACGTACATTCTCAATGAGTAACTCAGAGACAAGTTGTGTAATAGAATTCATGTCAAGAGGCGGGATATGTAGTCGGTTTTTTCGAACCCATGTGTCCCATTTTATTTTGCATCTGGAGCAATATTCCACGCTTTCTGCCTGTCCGCCAGCTTTAGTTAAAGCACGTTGAATCATTGAAACAGATTTAATAGCTTTGGCATCCTCACCCTGTATTAATAAATCATATGCTTGTCTAGAAATGGAAAGAATCTCTAGTAAATCAGAAACTGAAATAGAGGCAAGTAGCTCAAAAGATTCTTCAGATATCTCAGTAATAATGCCTGCAGATTTTTTTTCGACTAGATCAAGCAATTTCAACAGCAGTTGATCAAGCTCGGACGGTAGTAAATCAACCTCACTAAACTCATATATTTTTTTTCGAACTGTCTCGTCAAAATTGGTGTTTTGGCCTTTCAAATGCTGAATATCTGTTTCAAAAACGATTTTACGTAAACAACTCTTTATATCGTCTATTGAAAGTGTCTTGCATTTAAGTTCATTTGAAAAACATTCGTTGAATCGATTAATCAGAACAGTCGCATATTTTGAACTAAAATTATCTACGGACATTTCATCGAATAAATCAATGACAGCGTCGTCAAGGTTTGCATTCGTTTGAAAAACTACCTCTTGGCATGACTCACCAAATACAACCGTGTGCGCCAGCAACTTTCCTACAAAACTGTCTTTGATCTTGGCGGTATCCTGCTTGCTCTGATCTTTTATTTTTACGCTAAGACCTATCAGATCATTGATAGTCCAATTCTGATTCTGCTTAGCTCTGGTTTTGACTTGGGTAAACACATATGTTGTTTTCGTCGGAGTTGTCTTACGTATGACAAAATCGTCGTGAAGATCGCAATAAACTCTGTCGATTTCTTTCGCTTCTAATATCGCTAAAGCAGCTATCGCGGCTGACCGGACCTGGGCCTTGTACCTTGCAAACGAATCTCTTCCATTTTGCTCTCGTGGCGAATTTTCGTGTAGCTTCAAAGTCTTCTTTCTGGGAACGAGGATTAATTTCCGTTAGCAAAATGATTCCCAGATGATATACACCAATGATGCATTAATGTCAAGAAATGACACCTCGACATTTAAGACGTTAACAAATCGCGACTTATTTTTTATTTTTTAAATTAACTGTATTTATATACAGTATTGTATGAAATAAGAACATAGTCAATAGGGCCCTGCCTTAACGGTAATTTGGGGGTGCCGACAAGTTGTGTATCGTCATCTCTTTGGCGATCCAGAAGAAACTCACAATTAAAAATGGAGAGAGCTTTGCAATTTAAGAGTTCTAATCTTGGATAACGCCTGATCCTGAAATGCGTGCGCGGGCTAGTTGAGACAAGCTCCGCTCGCGGATAATAAGGGAGCATTTGATACGATCAAGAAAATTGCTATTTGAAATGTATAGAAAATGATTTCTATATTCATTGAGGACGTAGCATCATTAACGAATAAGTTTTATTTAACAGTATAAAGAAAATTTTTTAAAAAACCAGCTTGTGACTTGAGGACAAAGCCAAATCCACAATACCCCGCGCCTCCGCCACAATCTCGTTCAAATGCTGTGCACCCTTGAAGCTCTCTGCATAGATCTTGTAGATTTCCTCGGTACCCGAAGGGCGGGCAGCGAACCAGCCGTTGTCGGTGATGACTTTCACGCCGCCTATGGGCTTCATGTTGCCAGGGGCGGTGGTGAGGATGTCTGTGATGTTGTCGCCAGCCAGCAATGTGCTGGTGATCTGTTGTGGGGACAGGTTGGACAGGGCTTTTTTCTGTGCGGGAGTGGCTGCGGCTTCTACGCGTATGCTGACGGGCTTGCCAAATTCTTGCGTGAGCTTTTCATATAGCTGGCCGGGGTCGCGGCCGGTTTTTGCTTTTATTTCACCGGCCAGCAGGGCGGCGACTATGCCGTCCTTGTCTGTTGTCCATGCGCTGCCGTCCATGCGTACAAAGCTGGCGCCTGCACTTTCTTCACCGCCAAAACCCAGGCTGCCATCAAACAGGCCGGGGGCGAACCATTTGAAGCCGACGGGCATGTCGTATAGTTTGCGGCCGAGTCGTTTGCTCACATGCTCTATCATGCGGCTGCTGACCACGGTTTTGCCTATACCGGGTTTGCTGCCCCAGTCCGGGCGATGCTGGAAGAGGTAGTCGATGGCGACGGCCAGATAGTGGTCTGGCGTCATCAGGCCAGCGCCGGGTGTGACGATGCCATGGCGGTCATGGTCGGTGTCGCAGGCAAAGGCGATATCAAAATCGGACTGTATGTCCAGCAGCCGTCGCATGGCGTAGGGCGATGAAGGGTCCATGCGTATCTTGCCGTCCCAGTCCAGCGGCATGAAGCGGAAGGTAGGATCAACTACATCACTGACTACCGTCAGGTCTATCTGATATTTTTCGGCGATGCGGCCCCAGTAATGGACACCAGCACCACCTAGCGGATCAACGCCCAGGCGTATGCCAGATTGGCGTATCGCAGCCAGATCGATGATCTGTTCAAGCTCGCTGACGTAGGTGTTCATGAAGTCGTAGCGATGCATCGTGTCAGCGTGTATCGCCCGCTCAAAGGGCATGCGTTTTACGTCCTGCAAATTGGCTGCCATGAGTTCATTGGCGCGTTTGCCTATCCAGTCGGTAGTGGACGTATCTGCCGGGCCACCATTGACTGCATTGTATTTAAAGCCACCATTGTCGGGTGGATTGTGAGAAGGGGTAATGACGATGCCATCAGCCAGGCCAGTGTTTTGCTCAATGCCACTAGCAATAGCAGTAGCATAACGGCGATCGCGGTTATACATCAGGATAGCCAGCGATACAGCAGGTGTGGGCGTGTATTCGTCACCGGCTGACAACATGACGTTAACGCCATTGGCCGCAAGCACTTCTATCGCGCTGATGCGTGCCGGTTCTGACAAGGCATGGGTGTCAATACCCAGGAACAAGGGCCCGTTGATACCCTGCTGCTGACGATATTCGCAAATCGCCTGGGTGATGGCGAGAACATGATGTTCATTGAAGCTGGTCTGGAACGAGGATCCGCGGTGGCCAGAGGTGCCAAATGCCACCCTTTGCGCAGCGACTTGTGCATCAGGGATTTGTTTGTAATAAGCGGCGATGAGCTGGTTAACATCGACCAGTGGAGAATCTGGTGACAGTTGACCTGCAAGCGGATGGATATGCATGGAATTCTTTCTGCGTGTTTCAACAAACGCATGGTTCTGTAAAGTTCCAGAAATTATCGGTTGTTCCCCCGGTCTGGTCTGTTCGATGACGAACACGAATTAGGTTGCCGGGCAAGCGTGAAGGTTACGGCGACAGACAATTCAGGATAGATAATTCAACCGTCTTCATTTTTCATGACACCGCGGATGTTCATTGCCGCCAGGCAGAATTGCAGGCATATCAGGGCGTAAGCATGGGCCGTCCAGCCCCAGATAATCCAGAGCAGGTTACTCACCAGGAAAATCCAGAAACCTGCCTTGCGTTTATTGACATTGCGAGAGGCAACACACCACGAGGCAACAACGGTTACTACCATGGCGGGCCATTGCAGCAAATCAAAGATGTCTGGCCAGTTCATGTGCATGGTTGTCCCTTAGTTCCTTAACTGGCCCAGACCATGTTGATGAAAGCTACACGAGCACAGGCATGCCTGGCAGCAGCTTATCCAGCGTAATTGGATAATCGCGCACGCGCACGCCCGTGGCGTTGTAGACGGCATTGGCAATTGCTGCAGCTACACCACAAATACCCAGCTCACCTACACCCTTGGCTTTCATCGGCGAGGACATTGGATCGGTTTCATCCAGGAAGATCACTTCCTGATGCGGAATGTCCGCGTGTATGGGTACTTCATAGCCTGCCAGGTCATGGTTGACAAAAAATCCAGCACGCTTATCGACCACCAGTTCTTCCATCAATGCTGCGCCAACGCCCATGGTCATGGCACCAATGACCTGGCTGCGTGCCGCTTTGGGATTGAGTATGCGTCCCGCGGCACAGACGGCCAGCATACGCCTTACCCGTATTTCTCCGGTGTGCATATCAACGCCGACTTCAACGAAGTGGGCACCGAAGGTTGATTGCTGGTATTTTTTATCCAGGTCGCCGTATTCCATTGCATCTTCTGCGGTGATGTCGCCTGCTTCAGCGGCCTGGCGCAGTGGCAGGGATTTTCCGCCAGCGCGCACCATGCCATCCGAGAACTCAGCGTCACTGCCTTCTAGTTGAAGCTTCTGCATGACCGCTTCGCGCAACTTGACGCAAGCGGCGTAGACGCCTGCAGTCGAACTATTGCCGCCCCACTGACCACCAGAACCGGCAGAAACCGGGAAGCTGGAGTCACCCAGCTTGACGACTACCTTGTCCAGTGAAACACCCATCATTTCTGCAGCGGTCTGGGCAATGATGGTGTAACTGCCGGTGCCTATATCTGTCATGTCGGTTTCGACCGTGATGATGCCATTGCGGTCCAGCCTGACCCTGGCAGCTGATTTCATGACGAGATTATTCCGGAAAGCCGCTGCCACGCCCATGCCTATACGCCATTGGCCGACCGTGGTTTTTGCAGGTTGCGGGTTGCGCTTGTTCCAGCCAAAGCGTTCCGCACCTGTGCGCAGGCAATCAATCAGGCGGCGCTGAGAAAACGGGCGGTCTGGTTTTTCCGGATCAACTTTGGTGTCATTGAGAATGCGGAACATGACAGGATCAAGCTGCAGCTTTTCTGCCATTTCATCCATGGCGATTTCCAGCGCCATCAGGCCTGGTGCTTCGCCCGGTGCACGCATGGCATTGCCTTCTGGCAGGTCCAGCACTGCGAGCCGCGTCGTGGTCATGCGGTTTGCACCTGCATACAACAAGCGTGTTTGCTGGATTGCGGTTTCGGGTTTGCCACCGGGCAGATCACCAGACCAGGTTTCATGCCCTATTGCAGTGATCTTGCCATCCCTGCCTGCACCTATGCGTATGCGCTGCATGGTCGCCGGCCTGTGCGTGGTGTTGTTAAACATCATAGTACGGGTGAGGGTGACCTTGACTGGCCGCCTGGCTGCGCGCGCACCCAGGGCAGCAAGGAGTGCATCCGCACGCACGAATAGTTTGCCGCCAAAGCCGCCGCCTATGTAGGGGGAGATCAAGCGCACATTTTCTTTGGGTATGCCCAGTGTTTTGGCGACATCGCCCTTGCCCCAGTCTATCATCTGGTTGGCTGTCCAAAGCGTCAGCTTGTCGCCTTCCCATGAGGCCAGCGTCGCATGTGGTTCCATCATGGCATGTGCCTGATCGGGCGTACTGTAGCTGGCGTCCAGACGCACCGGCGCATCTGCATAAGCACCGGCAAAATCCCCGACTTTTGAGTCAGGTTTGTCGTCCTTGGGCACGGTGGCAGTATCCTTGGCCGCCGCCAGGTCGTAAGCACCTTTTTCTTTGGTGTACTTGACGTGTATCAATTGCGCGGCTGAGCGTGCCTGTTCAAAGGTTTCAGCCACCACGAGGGCAATTGCCTGGTGATAATGCTGTATCTCCGGCCCTGCCAGCAGTTTTGCCGTGTTCATCTTGCCCTTGCCGAGTTTGCCTGCGGTGTCGGCAGTAACAATGGTGATCACTCCGGGAGAGCGTTTTGCTTCTTTCAGATCGATAGCGCTGATACGGCCCTTGGCGATAGCAGCACCTACGACATAGCCGTAGGCAGCATTTGGTGCCGCTTCATATTGTTCATAGGCGTAGGGTGCTGCGCCTGTGGTTTTCAAGGGGCCGTCAATGCGGTCGGTAGGTCGGCCAATGACTTTCAATCGGTCAATGGGGTTTGTGGTGGCGGGCGTAGTGAATTTCATGATCTTAAGCTCTCTTCGCTTCTGCCATCACTGCTTGCAAGGTGCGCTGGACCAGGGTGATTTTGTACGCATTGTCCGGGGTAGGCTTGGCGCTTGCGAGTAACTGGTCAGCAATGGATTTGGCATCGCCAGGCAGCTTTTGCTCTACCGCTTCTATCCTCCAGGGCTTGTGCGCCACCCCGCCCAGCGCCAGGCGGGCTTTGCCGTCTGGCTGTATGACGGCAGCGACTGATACCAACGCAAAGGCATAGGATGAACGGTCACGCACCTTGCGGTAGATGTGCAGGCCACCAACTGGTTTGGGCAGCGTGACTGAGGTAATCAGTTCGCCAGGCAGCAAGACAGTTTCTATGTGCGGCGTTTGCCCTGGCAGCCTGTGCAGATCAGCAATCGGTATAATGCGGGTCTTGCCATCTGGCTGTACGGTTTCCACAGTGGCATCCAGTACGCGCATGCCCACGGCCATATCGCTGGGGTGAGTAGCAATGCAGGCTTCACTGCCGCCCACGATAGCCAGTTGGCGGCTGAAGCCGCCTATGGCAGAGCAGCCACTGCCAGGGCTGCGCTTATTGCAAGCCTGGTTGGTGTCGTAAAAATAAGGACAGCGGGTTCGTTGTAATAAATTACCCGCCGTGCTGGCTTTATTGCGCAATTGGCCGGATGCACCTGCCAGCAGGGCCCGCGACAACACGCCATAATTGCGGCGTACACGTTCATCAGATGCCAGATCAGTATTGCGCACCAGTGCACCAATACGCAGGCCACCTTCTGGTGTTGATTCTATTTTGTCCAGCCCCAGACCGTTGACATCGATCAGGTGTGCCGGTGTTTCGATTTCCAGCTTCATCAGGTCCAGCAGGTTGGTGCCACCGGCAATGAACTTGGCACCAGGGATATTGAATGCGGCAGCAGCAGCCTCTGCAGGTGTTTGCGCACGCTGATAAGAGAAGACTTTCATGCTGATCTCCCGGCGACTTCGGTAATTGCATCGACGATATTGGAATACGCACCGCAGCGACAGATATTACCGCTCATGCGTTCGCGTATTTCTTCTGCAGGCACGACACTTATTGTGCTGCGCGCAGTCAGGTCAGCAGTGACATGGCTTGGTTGTCCATGTCGGATTTCTTCCAGCACCGCAACGGCAGAACAGATTTGCCCCGGCGTACAGTAGCCGCACTGATAACCGTCATGTTTGATGAATGCTGCCTGCATGGGGTGCAGATTGTCCTTGTTGCCCAGGCCTTCTATCGTTGTGACTTGCGCACCTTCATGCATAACAGCCAGCGTCAGGCATGAATTGATACGGCGGCCATCGACAATCACAGTGCAGGCACCGCATTGCCCGTGGTCACAGCCTTTCTTGGTGCCGGTCAGATGCAAATGTTCACGCAATACATCAAGCAAAGTAGTCCTGAGATCAAGATTCAAGGTTTGCGCTTTGCCATTCACATGGAAATGAATGGCAGAAGTGATCGGTGGCAAATTCTTGCTGGCAGACGCAGTATCCTGCACTGCTGCAATGGCGGGGATGTTGGCAGCAGTCACGGACAGAGCGCCAGTGATAAGCAAATCGCGCCGGGATATTTTGATGTCATGACATTCATCCATCTTGTGCTACCTCCGAAACCTAAGGTTCTGATCTTTTGCACATGCGAGCCACCTATGGCGGCAGCTAATGTACTCTTTTTTTGACAGGTAAATTTGGGGATGGCTTCTGGGTGGTTGCTGGTCACATATTTATCTGTTGATCAGTCATGATAAATCGGTCTTACAGCCAATGAGGTAAGTGCTTATTACCTGCGCTTGTAGGAAATCACCCCGGCAAGAGAGCAACAAGACTGCGACTATTGATGAAGTTTTCCAGAAGAAATGATCAGAAGAAACTCTGAGTTGCTTCCATTTTCAAAACTGCATGTTCGCCTACAAGGCAAGCGCATATTTTCCGACTTTCCATCGCCAGCTTTAACTTTATTATTGCTCCACCTATCAAGGTAAGTCGTCGTAATGAATGACGATCAATTCTTTATTAGCTTTACCTTTTTTGTGAACAGGAAAAAACCATGCATACCGATCATTCAGTCAACATTAAAAAACTGCGTCGCCATGCAAAGGCAGTGTTGAGAGAAGCTATTCTTGAACCTGTCATGATACTTGATGACGAGATCCCTGCAGCTTATCTCGTATCCGTCGAAAAGTACGATACGATGAATAAGAAGTTGCATGACATCCATGGCCTGGAACGATTAGGAAAGCTGTCTTCACGCAAACCAGCAAAAGCGTTTGCCGATGAGCTGTAAGCTGTCTTTTGCCGTGCTGGAAATTGATTGCGGCGATGGAAAAAGATCAAAACCGAAGAAAATCAAAATCTTAATGTCGTTTTGATTTTCTTTTGATTTTGCAATTGATGGCTTGCTTGCCAATTTCAATATTGAAGCCCAGTATTGAAAGCGTCGCGATTTTATTGCGCTATCTTGTTTTGCAATTCCTCAGCCATTCTCAAATGATGCTCCAGTGAGGGCAGGGTTTTCAAGGCAAAGGCTTTGACATCAGGATCTGCCGAGTTGGATGCGTTCTTGAACAGATTAACCGCCTCCCTGTGTGCTGTAACGCCTATGTCGCTCGCATATTGCTTCTCGTAATCTTTTCCTTCGAGCGTGCTCAATTTTCTGATGGTGGCACCCTGTATGCCGTCTGGCTGGTCAGAAAGCGTGATATTTTTTATTGATGCCAGTTGCTTTAACTCTTCGTTTATCCTCGTATGGTCTGTCAGCATTTGATTGGCAAAGTTCTGTACCTGGCTGGATGGCGCTTTATGTATGGCATCCTGGCTGGCGCTGATCTCTGTTGCACCGGCTCGTGCCGCAGCTATCAGAAATTGCGTATCAGCGGCGGTCAGAGGATCAAGGTTGGCAACCTGTGCAACAGCGGCAACAGAGAGACTTATGCATATGGCGGCAGCAATACAAATATCTTTGCATACAGCAGGAAATTTTCTTGAAAAAAGACTGGATTTCATTTTGACCTCTTAAAAAAGACAAAAAAGACAAAAAAGATAAAAAAGAGAAATCAGAAATTTGCCATGCAAAGTTTTAACGTTTTTCTTCAATCTGCTTGCGTAATCGCTCGTCTTGCTGGCGCAACTCTGGTGTGTATGTTTCGCCTAGATCATCTGCTTCCAGTATTTGTCTGATCTCTATGTCTGATTCGCACAGCATGGGATTGGGGCAGCGTTTTACCCATGCAATTGCTTCGTCAAGTGACTTTACCTGCCAGATCCAGAAGCCTGCAACCAGTTCGCTGGTGGCAGGAAACGGTCCTTCAATGACTGAGCGTTCATTTCCAGAAAAGCGTACACGCACACCTTTTGATGACGGTTGCAGACCATCTCCGGAAAGCATGATGCCGGCATTCACCAGTTCTTCATTGAATTTACCCATTTCTCTGAACATCTCTTCGCTGGGCATCGTGCCAGCCTCGGAATCTTTCGTTGCTTTGACCATGATCAGACATTTCATTTTCAGTCTCCGTTTTTTGTGAGTGAGGATGAATATGGGTAACAATACGGGTAGCAGTACGGGTAACTACTCGCAGGGCGCAATGAAGCCTATTCCTTGGGGTAGCTGAGTTTGGGATACCAGTCAGAACCGCGTCCTTCTGGCGTGCTGTCGATTATGGTCCAGAGTGGCATGAGGTCGGGTGCGCCACGTGGATCCTGGCCTGGGTCGGCACTTTCGGCACCCATTTCACCGCTCCAAAAATGCCGGATAGTGCCGTCGCGCCGGGTAAAGACATTGAAAGCGGGAATGTCGGCATCGTCTGCACTGACGTAATCACGGGTGTAGTTGCCACTGACATCGGAATACAGCCGCAGGTGCTGCCAGCCACGTTCTTTTTTAAAGGCAATCAGGCGCTCAATGGGGGAACGGGCGATGACCACCAAAGAGATGCGTTGGGCGACATCTGCTGCTTCGCCATCCCAGGCCGACAGTAAAGAGGTACACATGGGGCAAGGCCGTTCACGTTTTGGGCCAAACATGTAACTGTAAATCGCGAGGGTCTGCTTGTTGCCAAACAGGCTGGCGAAGTCGGCAGGGCCATCTTCACCTTCAAAGTGATATTGTTTCGGTACTTCACCACCTGCTGGCAGGGAGCGGCGCTGTTCTGCCACGCGTTCTATCTGCCGCCTTAGCTCAATCTCCTCCGCGAGCAAAGCATTCCGGGCCAGCCTGTATTCTTTGCTCTCGTTAGGGAAATGCACAGTGTTCTTGCTTGCCAATTCGATTGCGGACTTGAGTTGCGTTGTACTCATGTGAAAATCTCCTGGAGCATGCATATTGGGGGGTATCAGTTGTCCTGCGCAGCCACGTTGACCATCCATGACACACCAAAACGGTCAATGACCATGCCAGACAGGGATGTCCAGAAGGCCTTCGCCAAAGGCATCTGTACCTTGCCGCCATCGCTGAGTGCGGCAAATAATTTTTGCGCCTCGGCATCGTCTTTGGCTTCGAGGTTCAAAGTAACGCCTTTGATGTCCGGATGGGCCAGGGTCTCGATACCATCGCTTGCCATCAGCGTCGTGTTGCCTATGCGAAATGACGCATGCATGATCTTGTCTGGGTCTGACGATACCGTGCGCAGGCCTGGATCGGGGCTGTCTTTCCAGCGCATCATGATGAGCACTTCTGCACCCAGTGCCTCTTGATAAAACTTGATAGCCGCTTCGCTGTGGCCACCAAAGGCCAGGATAGTTTCAACTTGCATGAGAATTCCCTTCATCAGTGATTGAGATGGCTGCACTTTGCCACAGTAGCTGGCAAAATTAAGGGCATGATCCCGTTCACGATTGCGTATGCAACAGAGGCGACAGATGTATCAGATTTAGCGGCAAGCTTGCAGCAAGTGTGCTTGTTTGACTGTTCGCCAACTCACATAGCACGGGGTTTTGCCAGAAAGAATTGCCCGGCATCTTTGCTACAAGCGCAATTCCATGAATCGCCAGCCTGCATGCAGAACAGCAGGTACTTCGGCTGCTTCATAGGGTGGACAATCTGTAAAACCTGCCGCCTCATAAAGACGGTGAGCAGCTTGCATGAACGGCGCACTGTCGAGGCGTACTTGCTGGTATCCCAGCTTGCGTACATCATCAAGCAAGCGCTGTAGCAGCATGTCACCTAACCGCAAACCACGGAAAGCCGGCAATACATACAGCCGTTTAATTTCTGCAACGCCTGCCCCTATACCCCGGATGCCGCCCATGGCGGCATATTGCTCATCGACCTTCAGCAGATAAAACATGCCGTCAGCTGTGTTTGTGCCGCAGATTTTATCCAGCGCGCCGGGTACGTATTCCGCCAGTGACATGCCTAGTAAAGCCTCGGTCGCCATGCCAAATTCCTGCTCAATTTTTGTCGCCACCCAGCTCATGTATTCAATATTCATGCCTATGAGCACATCTTTATGCTGGGCAATGTCTGCCTTGATGAAGGTAATGATTGTCAAAATGTTCGCTCCTTAATGAGTCGCTACAGAGATTACCTTACCTGGTTTATGCTGGATGATGCGGCTGAGATAAAGCGGTTTTGCACTACAATGCGTAAGTGACGTAGTGACATCGCGGCATTAGCCATATTCTTGAGAGCGTTAATATCAATAGTGTAACGCTCTGCATGAAATTTCATTCCCCTTCTTGAACTTAACCATGAATTTTGACACTCTCGGCCTGATCCCTGAACTCTTGCAAGCGGTTGCTGCTCGCCAGTATGCGACACCAACTGCGGTGCAGGCTGAGGCTATTCCGGCGGTATTGGCTGGCGAAGATGTCATGGCACTGGCACAGACCGGTTCCGGCAAGACAGCTGCTTTTGCTTTGCCACTGTTGCAACGTATGCAAGAAGCAATGGAAGACGGCAGCAAACAGCGTAAAGTCAAGATACTGGTACTGGTACCTACCCGTGAATTATCCGGCCAGGTAGGGCAAACAATTGAGGCTTTGGCTGAGCATTTACCAAAGAAGCTGAAGGTAGCCGTAATCTATGGCGGTGCTTCCATCAACCCGCAAATGATGCATTTGCGTGGTGGGGCTGATATTGTCGTCAGCACGCCGGGCCGCTTGCTGGATTTGCTCGGTAACAATGCCCTGTCTTTAAAAGACGTGGCGACACTGGTACTGGATGAGGCAGACCGCCTGCTGGATCTGGGCTTTGCCGATGAAATCAAACGCATACTTGAGCAGTTGCCTGCCAAACGGCAAAACCTGTTTTTCTCGGCGACCTTTTCACCAGCAGTCAAAAAGCTGGCGCTAGGCATGCTGCATGAGCCAGTGCGCATTGCGATTGCCGATCTGACTGAGAACCTGCCCGATATCGCACAAAGGGCGATAGCAGTTGATGCTGACAAGCGCACCCGCCTGCTGGTGCACCTGATCAAAGAGCAGCAATGGGAACGCGTGCTGGTGTTTGTCGCCACCAAATATGCGAGCGACACCGTCAGCAATAAATTAAAAAAAGCAGGTATCAAGGCAGAGGCATTTAATGGCGATGCCAGCCAGGGAGCACGCCAGCACATGCTGACTGACTTCAAGGCAAACCGCATACAAGTGCTGGTTGCGACTGACCTTGCGGCCCGTGGTATTGATGTTGCCGGTTTGCCTGCGGTTGTCAATTATGATTTGCCGCGTTCGGCAGATGATTATATCCATCGCATAGGCCGCACTGGCCGTGCCGGTGCGAGTGGCACGGCAATCAGCTTTATCCTGGCAGAGCAAGAAATGCATTTCCGCCTCATAGAAAAACGCCAGGACAAACGGGTGCCACGCGAGATATTGGCCGGTTTTGAACCTGCGACAACCGCAACACACAATGCAGAGTCTGAAGCCAGCCCTGATGCGCCCACTGGCGGCATCAAGGGCAAGCGTAAAAGCAAGAAAGACAAGCTGCGTGAACTGGCTGCCAATGACGGGCAGATCAGCTAAAGGCCGGGCGCATATTCATTACTGGCAATGGCTCAGTGCGACATTGGCGACACCGCCTGTTGTATTCGTTACCGAGTTATTGTCACAGACGATATTGCCCGTCAGGCCCGACTGTACATTGATGCCATAACCCTTGGTATTGAGGTTAAAACGGTTGCTGCTGAATTTATTGTTCTTGCCCCAGTCAGTATAAGCCTGGTGCACTTGAAAGCCGTCCAGCAGGTTCTTGTCGCTGGAAGTGGGATGGTTATTGACGGTATTGCCAGTGATGGCGTAATTATTGCCTTTAACATCAATCACACTGTCGGCATAATTTTCACCACTGATGCCGCTGCCGTCAAAGGTATTGCCCTGTATCAGACCATCAGATGAGGCTTCCTTGATATCTATGCCCTCGGCATTGACGTTCGGGCCTATGCTGTTGGCCAGTACCTTGTTGCGGTCGCTCTTGTCCTGGTTGCATGAAGTGTAGGTGCACCAGTTGGAATTGGCTGAGCCTATATACACGCCTTCACCATAGCCGGCCTGTTTCTTGCCGGTGTTATAGATGTGGCTGTTCTTCAATACATTGTCAGTGCTCAAGGCACGAAAGTGTATGCCCTCGTCATCGACATCATGCACTGTCAGGTTTTGCAGTACGTTGTTGGTAGAGGTATCAAGGATGATACCCTTGCCTGAAATAAAGCGACGGTCATCAACCTGACTAATCACGCCTACTTCAACCTGGCAGGTGCAGGTAGCAGAGGTTTGAGTACTCACCTGTTTCAAATCCATGCCGACCGTTACACCGAAACCGACAATAAACGCATACCCACGGGGCGTATTTTACCGGTGGATGGCAGTGTGCTGGATTTGCGAAAACCCACTGCCATCACTCGCCACCTTGAACAAGGGGATGCCTTGCTGGGGCAGCCACCTGCTTATGATCACAGCCTGCTGTTTGCCAACTGGGATCAGTCCCTGCGGGCCGTTGGGCACATCTCTGAAAATGTATCTGGACGGCAAATGGATATCTACACCACAGAACCCTCAGTACAGTTCAATAGTGGTAATGGCTTTGACGGCAGCGAAGCCTCAGCCTATCAGCGTCATGACGGCTTTGCCTTTGAAACTCAGCACTTGCCCGACAGCCCGAATCACGCAAATTTCTCTTCGACTGTGCTTAATCCAGGGCAAGTGTTTAAGTCTGTGACCAGTTTTCGTTTTTCTGTGACACCGCTACCGAAAAGCAAGCAGGTGCTGCCAGGCTAAAGACATTAGAACTCATTTCATAAATAGGGTGAGATGCGTTTGCCTCATAACTTGGGCTGGCAAGACGGACGAGGCAGTCAATAGCTTCTCCTATTGACAACGAGTTCAACGCAGTCCAGCGCGCGTTATGAGGCAAACCCTTCGGGAACTGACGATTTGGGCGCATTGCAGCGTTGCGCCCTTTGCTAAGGCATGAGCCTTAGCTGCACAGGGTACACACCTTGCGCCTTGCACTGCATCCCAAATCGTCTTGTTCGCACTCATCCTATTTATGAAATGAGTTCTAAGTAAAACGCACGGCACAGCATGGCGTAATACGCGAATTACATAGCCAAGCGTCTGGTGAATTAACTCTAAAACATTTCTTGCTTTAGGGGAATTGATTGCTCAAATTCATCTAATGCTATAATAGCAGGCAATTGATGCACAAAAATTAATCAGCGTGCATCCAATCACCATCCCCCATTCCTGTCCCATAGTACGTCGCTGACGTCACTTGTTTGTTTGCTACCGCATACATGTTTGACCGGTCACAGGCACTCCCGTGCTTTGGGTATTTGCATTTTCTATTGAGGTTTTATGTTTAAAAAAATTGTCACCCTGGTACTGCTGCTCAGCGGTATGTTCATGTCTCTTGCCCACGCTGCAGAAAAAATCACTGTAGGCCTGATCGCCACTACCAGCATAGAAGATACCCGCAAGCGCTGGCAACCTTTGCTGGATGACCTGGCAAAAAGCACAGGCACTGAAGTGACTGCCGCCATTTCTTCGAATTACAGCGACATCGTTGCTGGTTTGAAAGAAAACAAGATACAAATCGCCTGGCTAAGCAGCAAGGTTGCGCTGGATGCGGTGGAAGATGGCAAGGCCACTGTCTTTGCGCAAATGGTCAAAAGCGATGGTTCACGCGGTTATAACTCGGTGTTGATTGCTTCCAGCAAAAGTGCATTGACCAGCTTTGACCAGGTTTCCGCCAAACCTGGTGTGTATATATTTGCTGATGGCGATAAAAAATCGACATCTGGCTATCTGGTTCCAGCTTATTACCTGTTTTCCAAGAACAAGATAGATCCGGCAAGATTGTTCAAGAAAGTCATCGTGGGCAATCACCAGACGAATTTTTCTTCTATTTTGCGTGGCGAAGCCGATGTCGCCACCTTTAATAGTGAAGAGATGGACAGATTGAAGAAAGAAGCACCAGATCAACTCAACAAGGTCCGTGTCATCTGGACTTCGCCTTTGATACCAAATGACCCGATTTTGTACCGCAAGGACATGTCACCTGCCCTAAAAACCCGTGTGGAAGATTTCTTTGTCAATTATGGCAAGCAAAAACAGGCGCAGGCTGTGTTAAAAGACATTTTGAATTTGTCCGGTTTCCAGCGTTCTACCGATGCGCAGTTGAAGCCTATCGCAGATTTAACATTGTTTAGCCTTTTGCGCGACAATTTGAATAACCCCAGCCTCACGGATGCGCAAAAACAAAAGAAATTTGATGAAGTTAGTGCACGTTTTGGCAAGCTGAGCTTCGTTCTTGAAGCCTCGCGCATCAAATAAGCCTGAAAAGTTCCAGCTGATTTGTAACAAAAGCTGAAATAAATGCAATAAATAGGGCATTTTTGCTCAAATTTTGCCCAATTTATTGTATTTTTATTAAATTCACAAAAAAATTTCTGACTTTTGTAACCTATCGTGTCAACTGAATCGCGAACCGGTGCGTTTTTGGACTAAAGAATCTTTGCTGACACCTTCCTTTAAGCAAAGTTTCCCTTTAAGGAGTCAGAAAATGATTTACGAAATACTGGTTCGCCCTTCGGACAACAGCAAGAAAATCACCGCCGATCATCTGATCTGGATAGAAAGCAACATGACCACCCGTTCTTTCGAGAACTGGCTGCGTGAAAAATCCTTGCTCGATGGTAGTGGCCATGCGCCTGTAGCGCGTTGGAGTATCGTGCAGACTCAACGTCCTGCGCATTTCAATCTGGCAACACAGGCAAAAGCCCTGAAGAGCCGTATTTCTGAATTGATGACTGGTACTCCAGAAATCGTCGCAGTGCCGGACGCATCCCGTGCACTCAAAGCTTTCCGCTTGAAAAGCCCGGTTCAAGAACTCATCGCGGCCTGAGTGCTGTGTGATCGCCAGGATTCCGGCCAGACCGGAAAGCTGGCGGCGGCAAAAGCTCCCTTAAAAGTCCATTGCTGATCCATGCTCCCGCAAGGCGGGCATGGTGGCGATGCTTATGGCGAATGAAAATGCCGATTCAGTCAATACCAGCTCGCTGTCAGTTAACAAGCGTTGCTGCGCTGTCGTGCATGTGCAGGCAGATAAGTTTTGACAAGACAGACTGATGCCAAGCACAATCCAGACTCTTTTGGATTGCCCGCATACCCATGGCCAGATTAGCCCGACTCGTTATCCCGCATCAGCAACATCATGTTATCCAGCGTGGCAATGCGGGTGCCGTGATTTTCCAGGATGCCGAGGATTACAGCAGCTTTCTGAACTGGCTCAGGCAAGCTGCCAAGCTGTTTGACGTTGCCATCCATGCTTATGTACTGATGCCAGATCACCTGCATCTGCTGCTGACACCTGGTGATGAACCAGGCCTGGGCAAGATGATGCAATGGCTGGGGCGCCACTATGTCCCTTATTTCAACCGTAAATACCAGCGCACAGGCACTTTATGGCAGGGCCGTTACCGTGCAACTGTCATTGAGTCAACCAACTACTTCATCCCTTGCAGTATTTATATGGAAAGCAATCCTCTGCGTGCCGGTCTGGTGCAGGATTTGCTCGATTACACCTGGTCCAGTTACCGGCACCATGTAGGCCTGCATATTGACCCCCTGATCACCGATCACAGTTGTTACTGGGCATTGGGCAATACGCCTTTCCAGCGCGAGGCTGCCTACAAGCAAAGTCTGGAGCTGGGTTTGTCTAACACACAAATCAGCGAAATCACCCAGGCTACCAGCAAGGCCTGGATGCTGGGCTCGGCCAGATTCAAGATAGAAATGAGCAAGCTGACTGAGAGGCGTGTAGAGCCAGTCAAGCGTGGTCGTCCCCGCAAGGCGCAGGAAAGCGTCTGATTTTTTCTTTTACATGAGCGGGCCTGCAGGCTGCTTCCATGCCAAAAATCCTTAATGAGCGCTGGAAACTCAACAAACATCACTTCATTTACTATGTCCCTATTTAAATATTCACGAGAATATGATTATTTTAAATTGACACTGACCCTAATTAAATCAGTTGCGCAATATTTTGCAGTGCACTATTCTCTGTCTTGTCCTGACAGGATTTACGCCAAACTGTCGTGCCAGCGCATTCACAATCAACGAGTGCATGGCACATTTGTCCAGCGTAGCGCCATGCCCTTACCCGGAAGCACGGCCAGCACGGTTTGATCACCCTTCAAACTTAATAAAGTCATCAAGCTGCCATCCGTAGCCAGCAAAATTGCTGAATAGCTAAAAGAGCTGTTCATGCCGACAGCTGTTTCACGTAAGTCCTGATATTGAAATTGTCCTCCGGAGATCCACTATGCACGCTCAAGGTTTATACGACCCATCCAATGAACATGACGCCTGTGGCGTAGGTTTTGTTGCCCATATTAAAGGCAAGAAGACGCATGCCATCGTCGATCAGGGTTTGTTGATTTTGAAAAATCTTGACCACAGGGGCGCGGTTGGTGCCGATGCCCTGATGGGTGACGGTGCCGGTATCCTGATCCAGATTCCTGACCAGTACTACCGTGAAGAAATGGCCAAGCAGGGCATCAACCTGCCGCCACCGGGTGAATATGGCGTAGGCATGATCTTCTTACCGAAGGAACATGCGTCCCGCCTGGCTTGCGAACAAGAGATAGAACGAGCCGTGCGCGCAGAAGGCCAGGTCGTACTGGGCTGGCGCGATGTGCCGGTGGATCGCGACATGCCTATGTCGCCTACTGTGCGTGAAAAAGAACCGGTCATACGCCAGATTTTCATCGGCCGCGGCCCTGACATCATGGTGACAGATGCACTGGAACGCAAACTGTATGTAATCCGCAAATCGGCTGTGCATGCGATTGAAGCCCTGCATCTTTTGCATGGCAAAGAGTACTTTGTGCCATCCATGTCTGCCCGTACCATCGTCTATAAAGGCTTGCTGCTGGCTGATCAGGTTGGTATCTACTATAAAGACTTGCAGGATGAGCGTTGTGTTTCCGCGCTGGCCCTGGTGCATCAGCGCTTCTCGACCAATACCTTCCCCGAATGGCCGCTGGCTCACCCTTACCGCATGATTGCGCATAACGGTGAAATCAATACCGTCAAAGGCAATTTCAACTGGATGCGCGCGCGTGAAGGTGTCATGAAATCTGCGGTACTCGGCGACGATCTGCAAAAGCTGTATCCATTGATATTTGAAGGCCAGTCTGATACTGCAAGCTTCGACAATGCGCTGGAATTGCTGGTCATGGCTGGATACCCCATCGCGCAAGCCATGATGATGATGATCCCTGAAGCCTGGGAAAACCACACCATGATGGATGAAAACCGCCGCGCCTTCTATGAATACCATGCAGCGATGATGGAACCATGGGACGGCCCAGCCGCAATGGCCTTTACCGATGGCCGCCAGATCGGCGGCACACTGGACCGTAATGGCCTGCGTCCGGCACGCTATATCGTCACCGACGATGACTTGGTCGTCATGGCATCTGAATCCGGCGTCTTGCCTATTCCAGAATCCAAGATCATCAAGAAATGGCGTCTGCAACCAGGCAAGATGTTCCTCATCGACCTGGAAGCCGGCCGCATCATCGATGACAAGGAAATCAAGGATACCTACGCCAATGCCAAGCCTTACAAGCAATGGATTAAATCCGTCCGTATCAAGCTCAATGAGTTGAAGGCTGCAGAAGACAAGACAGAATACTCCGCCACTTTGCTGGACCGTCAGCAAGCCTTTGGTTATACCCAGGAAGACCTCAAGTTCCTGATGGCACCAATGGCGCTGGCAGGTGAAGAAGCCATCGGCTCCATGGGCAATGATTCTTCGCTGGCAGTCATGTCGAACAAGCTCAAGCCTCTGTATAACTACTTCAAGCAATTGTTTGCGCAGGTGACTAATCCACCTATCGACCCTATCCGCGAAGCGATGGTGATGTCGCTGGTATCCTTCATCGGTCCAAAACCAAATTTGCTGGACACCAATAACATCAACCCACCGATGCGTCTGGAAGTCGCGCAACCGATACTGGATTTTGCTGACATCGCCAAACTACGTAATATCAGCGCCAATACCGGCGGCAAGTTCAAGTCTTATGAACTGGACATCTGCTATCCCATCGCCTGGGGTAAGGATGGTATCGAGGCACGACTGGCATCGATCTGTGCTGAAGTCGTTGATGCGGTCAAGTCTGGTCACAACATCATGATCATCACTGACCGCAAGATGGATGCGCACTATGTTGCCATCCCGGCCTTGCTGGCAACTTCTACCGTGCATCAACATCTGGTCAGCAAGGGTTTGCGCACCACCACTGGTCTGGTAGTCGAGACTGGCTCTGCCCGCGAAACCCATCACTTTGCCTTGCTGGCAGGTTATGGCGCTGAAGCAGTTCATCCTTATCTGGCGATGCAGACACTGGCCGACATGGCCAAGGATTTGTCGGGTGAATTGTCGGCAGAAAAAGCGGTCTATAACTATACCAAGGCAGTCGGCAAGGGCTTGATGAAAGTCATGTCCAAGATGGGTATCTCTACCTATATGTCTTATTGCGGTGCGCAGATTTTTGAAGCTGTCGGCCTCAACAAATCCCTGGTTGATAAATACTTCAAGGGCACGGCATCGAATGTAGAAGGTATAGGCGTATTTGAAGTTGCTGAGGAAGCCCTGCGTTTGCATAAAGCTGCTTTTGGTGCCGATCCGGTACTGGAAAACTCCCTGGATGCTGGTGGTGAATATGCCTTCCGTGTACGTGGTGAAGACCATATGTGGACACCGGATGCGATTGCCAAGTTGCAGCATTCCACCCGTGCGAATAACTACAATTCTTATAAAGAATACGCACAGATCATTAACGATCAAAGCAAGCGTCATATGACTTTGCGTGGTTTGTTTGAATTCAAAATTGATCCAGCCAAGGCAATATCTCTGGACCAGGTCGAACCTGCCAAGGAAATCGTCAAGCGTTTCGCGACTGGCGCGATGTCCCTGGGTTCCATCAGTACAGAAGCACATGCAACGCTGGCTGTAGCCATGAACCGTATAGGTGGCAAATCAAATACCGGTGAAGGAGGTGAAGATCCCGCACGTTACCAGCAAGAGCTGAAAGGCATCCCTATCAAACAGGGTGCGACACTGGCTTCTGTCATCGGTAAAGACCAAATTGAAGTCGATATTCCTTTGCAGGATGGTGATTCGTTGCGCTCGAAAATCAAGCAAGTTGCATCGGGCCGCTTTGGTGTCACCGCTGAGTACCTGAGTTCTGCCGATCAGATACAAATCAAGATGGCGCAAGGTGCCAAGCCGGGTGAGGGCGGCCAGTTGCCAGGGCATAAAGTCTCTGAATACATCGCCAAGTTGCGTTTCTCTGTGCCTGGCGTGGGCTTGATTTCTCCGCCACCGCATCATGATATTTATTCGATTGAAGATCTGGCGCAGTTGATCCATGACTTGAAAAACGCCAATCCAAAAGCATCGATCTCGGTCAAGCTGGTGTCTGAAGTGGGTGTTGGTACTGTTGCTGCCGGTGTGTCGAAAGCCAAGGCTGACCACGTTGTTATCGCTGGTCATGACGGTGGTACTGGTGCCTCACCTTTGTCTTCCATCAAGCATGCAGGTACACCGTGGGAACTGGGCTTGTCTGAAACCCAGCAAACCCTGGTCTTGAATGGTTTGCGTGGTCGCGTACGAGTGCAGGCTGATGGTCAGATGAAGACTGGCCGTGACGTCGCGATTGCCGCCATGCTGGGTGCCGATGAAATCGGTTTTGCGACAGCACCACTGGTTGTTGAAGGCTGCATCATGATGCGCAAATGCCATCTGAACACTTGTCCGGTAGGCGTGGCAACACAAGATCCGGTCTTGCGTGCCAAGTTCTCCGGCAAGCCAGAATATGTCGTCAATTACTTCTTCTTCGTTGCGGAAGAATTGCGTCAGATCATGGCACAGCTGGGCATACGCACTTATGACGATTTGATAGGCCGTGTTGATTTGCTGGATAAATCCAGAGCGGTATCGCACTGGAAAGCCAAGGGCCTGGATTTCAGCCGCATCTTCTATCAGCCAGAACTGGCTGAAGGTGCAGCAATACGCCATGTTGATGTACAAGATCATGGCCTGGAAAAAGCGCTCGACAATAAACTGATCGCACAGGCAAAAATCGCTTTGGAGACTGGTGAAAAAGTATCCTTCATCTCACCGATCAAAAACCTGAACCGCACGGTAGGCACGATGTTGTCTGGCGAAGTGGCGAAAAAATATGGTCATGCCGGTTTGCCGGATGACACTATCCACATCCAGTTGCAAGGTACAGCTGGCCAGTCTGCCGGTGCTTTCCTGGCGCATGGCGTGACGCTGGATCTTGTCGGTGAAGGCAATGATTATGTCGGCAAAGGTTTGTCCGGTGGCCGCATCATTATCCGCCCAAATACAGAATTCCGTGGCTGGGCAGTGGATAACATCATCTGCGGTAACACGGTACTGTACGGTGCCATCTCTGGTGAAGCCTTTATCAATGGTGTTGCCGGCGAACGTTTCGCAGTACGTAATTCTGGCGCAGTGACGGTGGTTGAAGGCACTGGTGATCATGGCTGCGAATACATGACAGGCGGTACTGTCATCGTGTTGGGCAATACAGGCCGTAACTTTGCTGCCGGTATGTCGGGCGGTATCGCTTATGTGTATGACCCTGAAGGCGAATTTGAAGCCAGGTGCAATATGTCCATGGTGACACTGGAGCCGGTATTGGCTGGTGACGTACAGGTGGCAACCCTGGACAAATCTATCTGGCATAGCCGCCTGCGTGGCGGTGACGGCGAGACTGACGAAGCCATCTTGCGCAATCTGATAGAGCGTCATTTCAAACACACAGGCAGTACCCGCGCCCGCAATTTGCTGGATGACTGGGCCCGCAGCCGTGCCAAGTTCGTCAAGGTATTCCCTACCGAATACAAGCGTGCTTTGGGTGAAATGTATGCGGCAAAACAGCTCGCAGCGAAAAAGGAAAAAGTCCCGGCATAGTTGTGTGAGCGTGCCGCAGCAGTCTGCGGTCGCGCTCTCCTGCGTTCTTCAGACTATTTAGCTTATTCAGCTTATTCAGCTTATTTCAGCTTATTTCAGCTTATTTCAGATTAAGACAGGGCAGATGCCCGCAACAAAATTGAGGTTAGAAAATGGGTAAAGTTACCGGCTTCATGGAATACCAGCGCTTGCAAGAAGCAAGCGAAGCACCACAGTCACGCAAAAAACATTACAAGGAATTTCTGGTGCATCTGGATGATGGCCAGGCCAAGGTGCAGGCTGCACGCTGCATGGACTGCGGGATTCCTTTCTGTAATAACGGCTGCCCTGTGAACAACATCATCCCTGACTGGAATGATCTGGTGTTCAACGGCAATTACAAACTGGCGCTTGATACCCTGCATTCAACGAATAACTTCCCGGAATTCACAGGCCGCATTTGTCCTGCGCCTTGTGAGTCTGCCTGTACTCTTGGTATCAATAGCGATGCGGTTGGTATCAAGTCGATAGAACATTTCATCATCGACAAAGGCTGGGAAAACGGCTGGGTCGTACCGCAAGTTCCATCCATCAAGACTGGTAAAAAAATTGCCGTGGTTGGCTCTGGGCCTGCGGGCCTGGCAGCGGCACAGCAACTGGCACGTGTTGGCCATGATGTGACTGTGTTTGAAAAAAATGACCGTGTTGGTGGCTTGCTGCGTTATGGCATTCCTGACTTCAAGATGGAAAAATCCCATATAGACCGCCGTGTTGATCAGATGGTGGCAGAGGGTGTGACTTTCCGCACCAGCGTATTCGTCGGCAAGGATTTCCCGGCAACCGTAACCAACTGGGCCAAGGAAACCATCTCGCCTGAGCAACTGCAAAAAGACTTTGATGCCGTCATCATTGCCGGTGGCGCAGAAACCCCGCGCGACTTGCCTGTGCCTGGCCGTGAACTCAAAGGCGTGCATTTCGCCATGGACTTTTTGCCCCTGCAAAACAAGGTCAATGCCGGTGACAAGGTCAAGGACCAGATCATGGCCAGTGGAAAGCATGTCGTTGTCATCGGTGGTGGCGATACCGGCTCCGATTGCGTAGGCACATCCAACCGTCACGGCGCCAAATCAGTCGCCCAGTTTGAACTGATGCCGCAACCGCCTGAGCAAGAAAACAAACCCATGGTCTGGCCTTACTGGCCAACCAAACTGCGCACCTCTTCTTCGCATGAAGAAGGTTGTGACCGTGATTGGGCAGTGGCGACCAAGCGCCTCGAAGGCAAGGCTGGCAAAGTAGAAAAACTGATTGCCTGCCGTGTGGAATGGAAAGACGGCAAGATGCAGGAAGTGCCAGATTCAGAATTTGAAATGAAAGCTGATCTTGTCTTGCTGGCCATGGGCTTTGTCTCGCCAGTACAACAAGTGCTGGATGCTTTTGGCGTTGATAAAGATGCACGCGGCAATGCCAGGGCAACCACAGATGGTGCAGGTTGCTATAAAACCAATGTTGAGAAGGTGTATGCAGCAGGTGATATGCGCCGTGGGCAGTCGCTGGTGGTGTGGGCAATACGTGAAGGGCGCCAGTGTGCTCGTGAAGTAGATGCCTTCCTCATGGGTGATTCTGTATTACCGCGCTGATTTGCCTCATTGAATCCAGCAGGACCAGAGCCCATTTCATCTTTACTGATGAAATGGGCTCTAATTATTGAAAGGTATTTGTCGCAGTGCAGGGCGGCTTGTCTTTGTGGGTAAAATTGCAGACATTGCGCTCCGGCAGGTCAGTTTTGGACAGATATTTGCAAATAACTGACTTTACGTTCATTAAAAAAATTTATTTTCGCCCCCGTCTTTCGAATTAAATTCGGAAAAATATGTATTTATCGCGTTTTGCGTGAAATAGACGCAATATTCTGAATATTCATCAATTAGTTGTTTTTTTAATATAGTTGTCTGTACAACCCTCTTTGCCTTTCTGCATTACAATCTAGTTTTTATAAACTATCTCCCCCATTGCTGTGCCAAATCTTGTAGAAATTCGCGATATCCAGTTTGGGTATGGAGACCGGACTATCCTGTCTGAACTCCGTATGGATTTCCCACGCGGTAAACTGATTGCCGTCATGGGTGGGTCAGGCTCAGGCAAGACGACAATCTTGCGTCTGATAGGCGGACAAATCCGCGCGCAGCGTGGCAGTATCAAGGTCAATGGTCAGGAAGTCAGCGAACTCGATACCCAGGGTTTGTATGCAATCCGCCGCAAAATGGGCATGCTGTTCCAGCATGGTGCCTTGTTCACAGACCTGAATGTCTTTGATAACGTCGCTTTCCCCATGCGCGAACATACCAGTCTCAGTGAAACCATGATACGTGACCTGGTCTTGCTGAAATTGCAGGCAGTTGGTCTGCGAAATGCCGCCAGTTTGATGCCTGCTGAAATATCTGGCGGCATGGCCAGGCGAGTAGCGCTGGCCCGTGCAGTAGCGCTGGACCCTGAGTTAATCATGTATGACGAGCCCTTTGCCGGGCTTGATCCTATTTCCATGGGTGTTGCTGCCAATCTGATACGGAACTTGAACGACGCTTTGGGGTCTACTTCCATCCTGGTGTCGCACGATGTGCACGAAACCTTTGCGATTGCTGACTACGTGTATTTCCTGTCCAAGGGCAAGATCGTCGCGCAAGGTACACCAGAAGAAATGCGGGTGTCACAAGACCCTTACGTAAAACAGTTTGTGCATGCAGAGGCAGATGGACCCGTGCCTTTCCATTATCCCGGCGCATCACTGCAGGCGGACCTGGGTTTGGAGAAGCGCACATGATCGTAGAAAAAATCGGCGGTTTTGTCAGATCGACCATGGCTGATGTGGGCTATGCTGCCCGCAGCTTTTTCTCGATATTGATGAATTGCGGCGGTTTGTGGCGTAGGCCGCGTCTGGTCACGGACCAGATTCATTTCATCGGCAATTATTCGATGTTGATTATCGCCGTGTCGGGATTGTTTGTCGGTTTTGTGCTGGCCTATCAGGGTTATTACACCCTGAACCGCTATGGATCGGAAGAGGCGCTGGGTCTGTTGGTGGCTCTGTCGCTGGTGCGTGAACTGGGCCCGGTGGTAACGGCATTGCTGTTTGCTGGCCGCGCCGGCACCTCGTTGACAGCAGAGATTGGCTTGATGAAAGCCGGTGAACAACTGGCTGCAATGGAAATGATGGCAGTCAACCCTATACAAAGGGTGCTGGCACCGCGTTTTCTGGCTGGCATCATCGCCTTGCCGATATTGACTTCCATCTTCAATGCCATGGGCATTATCGGTGGATATATTGTTGGCGTGAAACTGATCGGTGTCGATAATGGCGCGTTCTGGTCGCAAATGCAGGCAGGCGTTGCAGTATTCCAGGATATAGGTAACGGTGTCGTCAAAAGCATCGTCTTTGGTTTTGCAGTAAGCTTTGTAGCATTATTCCAGGGCTATGAAGCGCAGCCTACGCCCGAGGGTGTAGCGCGTGCCACGACCAGGACTGTGGTTATATCTTCATTGCTGGTGTTGTGGCTGGATTTCCTGTTGACGGCATTGATGTTCCAGTAGCCCGCCCTGATCCGCATATTTCACTGTGCGGGTAGAGCAAAATGAATTATTTGCCTGGCCTGCAAATCGGCTGTGTGCTTGGCAAAACTGTAAGAAATCGCAAGAAATAGGTGGAAAAGAAAAATGCAAAAAAAATCTCTCGACTTCTGGGTAGGCCTGTTCGTCTTGCTGGGTGCGGCTGCGCTGTTGTTTCTGGCACTCAAGGCGGGCAATTTAAGCTCTCTGTCCTTTGAGCAGACGTATACTGTTACCGGGCGCTTTGACAATATCGGCGGGCTCAAGCCCAGGGCCGCAGTGAAAAGTGCAGGCGTGGTAGTGGGCCGCATCAGCGAAATCAAGTTTGACGATAAAACTTATCAGGCAACTGTCGTCATGGAATTGGAAAAGCGTTACAAATTCCCAAAAAATTCGTCCATCAAGATCCTGACCGCGGGTTTGCTTGGTGAGCAATATATAGGTTTGACCGCAGGCAGTGATGAAACATTGTTGGCTGCAGGTGACAGGATTACATTTACCCAAGATGCCATCGTGCTCGAAAGCCTGATCAGTCAGTTCCTGTTCAGCAAAGCAGCAGACGGTAATACGGAAGAGAAAAATGACAAGAACAAATAAGTTTCCTGCAAGCAGCAGGATGTTAGCCATGTTGCTGTTGATGGCCAGTGTGTTGCTGACTGGTTGCAGCACAGTTTCGGTAGAAAAAATCAAGGATAAGGCTGACCAAACCCTTGATGTATTGAGCACCAAGACCAATATAGGTAAGAACCCGCGTGATCCGCTGGAAGGTTTCAACCGTGCCATGTTCAGCTTTAACGACACCGTCGATACGGCAGTCGTTAAACCGGTGGCGCAGGCTTACCGTGCTGCTACGCCAAGTTTTGTACAGACTGGTATAGGCAATTTTTTCAGTAATATTGGCGATGTCTGGAATGCAGTGAACAATTTGCTGCAAGGACGTGTCAATGATGGTGTCACCGACGTAATGCGTTTTGCCGTGAACACCACCATAGGTATAGGTGGTCTGATCGACATAGGTTCAGCGGCTGGCATGCCCAAGCATAATGAAGATTTTGGGCAGACTCTGGGGCGCTGGGGTGTGAAGTCCGGCCCTTATCTGGTCTTGCCTGTATTGGGGCCATCAACGGTGCGGGATGCGCTGGCGACGCCTGTCGATATGCGCGGTGACCTGTGGTATTACAAACGGCCCATGTATATCAAGAACATCGGTTCGGTAGTACGTCTGGTCGATAAGCGTGCATCGGTACTGGATGCCGGTAGCCTGCTGGAAGAAGCTGCGCTTGATAAATATGTCTTCTTCCGTGATGCCTATTTGCAGCGTCGCGCGGGACAGGTTAATCCAGATGATGGAGATTGATTTTATCTAAAAATCATTGTCTGCAAATGTAAGAATTGGTGAAGGTGTGGTGAGCTTGGTCAACCGCTGAGGCTGCTGACAAGTTAACTGCTCATGTGCGGTATTTACCGCAAAATCAGGAACAGGAACAATAAAATGAAACGAACTCTGACGAAATTTTTTAATCTGGTATTTGCCAGCTTACTCATCACTGGCCTGGCCAGCGGCGCAGCACAAGCACAGGAAGGACCTGATGCCCTGGTCAAACGCCTGAGCCAGGAAATCCTGGACACGGCAAAAAATGACAAGGATATCCAGGCCGGGAATCAAAAGAAAGTGTATGACATGGTGGAAAGTAAAATCCTGCCATACATAGACTTTCCCCGCATGACTTCGCTGGCTGCAGGTAAAAGCTGGAAAGACGCGACGCCAGCTCAGCAAAAACAACTGACCAATGAATTCCGCACTTTGCTGGTATTCACTTACTCTGGCGCGATTTCTCAGGTCAAGGACCAGCGTGTTGAATTCAAGCCTATGCGTGCTGATGCAGCTGATACAGAAGTTGAGGTACGTACCCAGGTTATACAGTCACGCGGTGAACCAATTGTCTTGAACTATCGCCTGGAAAAATTGCCAGCTGGCTGGAAGATTTTTGATATCAATGTACTCGGTGCCTGGCTGGTGGAAACCTATAAAGGCAGTTTCTCTGCTGAAATCAGCAAATCCGGCATTGATGGTTTGATCCAGACTTTGGCTGAAAAGAACAAAAAACTGGCTGCCTCCAGTGCAGCAAAGAGCGCAGCAAAATAAAATGTAAAATAAGTCCGGGAACGTATTGTGTATACAGTAACAGGTGAGCTTAGCCATGATAACGCCAATGCAGTTGCTGCTGCAGGCTTGTCTGCCATAGCTGCTGGCCAGTCAGAATTTGATTTGTCGGCACTGACTAAAATTGACTCCAGTGCTGTGGCGGTCATGATAGCCTGGCAACGTCAGGCTATCCAGAAAGGTGTGCAACTGCAGTTCAGTGGTTATTCTGCCAGCTTGTTGAGTTTATTGGCACTATACGGTCTCAACGAGCAATTCCAGCTTCATACACCAGAGCGACATTGATCGCATTCTGAGTTTCTATTTCTGTGTGGCATGCATGGTGACAATACCGGCATGCCAATTCAGATCAAATCCCGAAAATCCCCTATAATCAAAGGTTTCGTCACTCTAGTGGACTGTAATAGTGAACTAGTGACAAGAAACCGGGTTTTCCGGTTCTTAATTCCCTGATGAGCACTTAGTGCAAACACGCCAGATGGCAGCCATACAAATTAGCAACATACAAAAACGCTACCAGTCGCTACAAGCACTGGGTGGTGTCTCACTCACAATAGAAGAGGGTGAATTTTTCGGTTTGCTGGGGCCAAATGGTGCTGGCAAGACTACTTTGATTTCCATACTGGCAGGCCTGAACCGTGCTGACGCCGGTAACATCACCGTGCAAGGCCATGACGTGGTCACGGATTACCGCAATGCCCGCAAGAAGCTGGGCGTGGTGCCGCAAGAGCTGGTATTCGATCCTTTCTTCACCGTACGTGAAACCCTACGCATGCAGTCTGGCTATTTCGGCCTGAAGAACAATGACAAATGGATAGACGAGGTCATGGAAAACCTCGATCTGACCAATAAGGCTGACGTCAATATGCGCGCCCTGTCTGGCGGCATGAAGCGCCGGGTACTGGTCGCGCAAGCGCTGGTACACAAACCACCTGTCATTGTGCTGGATGAGCCAACGGCTGGTGTCGATGTGGAATTGCGGCAGACTCTGTGGCAATTCATCGCCCGCTTGAACCGCGAAGGCCATACTGTCGTCCTGACCACGCATTACCTCGAAGAAGCGCAAGCTTTGTGTAACCGCATCGCCATGCTGAAGCTCGGTAAGGTCGTGGCGCTGGATAGCACGGCAAATCTGATCAAGCGCATCTCGGGTTCACAATTGCGTATCACCCTGGCGGCGAGTGGCGTGGTGACTTTGCCTGCCAGCTTGCGCGATAAAGTCATCAGTCATGAAATCCAGGCAGACCCACGCCAGTTTGCCTTGCGCGTGACTGACTACAATCAGGTCGAAGGCATGCTGGCCGCTTTCCGTGCTGATGGTTGTGTTATCGAAGATATGCATTTATTGCAAGCTGATCTGGAAGATGTCTTCCTGCAAATCATGGAGGGCAGCAAATGAGTAGCTTGACCGGTTTTAATACCCTGTTCTACAAAGAAGTTTTGCGCTTCTGGAAAGTGGCAACGCAAACCATCACTGCGCCCATCATGACAGCCATTCTGTACTTGCTGATTTTCGGCCATGTGCTGGAAGAGCATGTGCAGGTTTATCCTGGCGTCAAATACACGGCCTTCCTGGTGCCTGGCCTGGTCATGATGAGTGTCCTGCAAAATGCGTTTGCGAATTCTTCTTCTTCACTGATACAGTCCAAGATCACCGGTAATCTGGTGTTTATCCTGTTGCCACCGCTGTCACACTGGGAAATTTTCAGTGCCTATGTATTGGCAGCGATTTTGCGCGGCGTTGCTGTAGGCGCTGGTGTCTTCATCGTCACGGCCTGGTTTGCTGACCTGCATTTTGTTGCACCATGGTGGATAGCAATTTTTGCTTTCCTCGGTGCTGCGATGCTCGGCACTATGGGTTTGATTGCCGGTATCTGGGCAGAGAAATTTGACCAACTCGCCGCTTTTCAAAACTTTTTGATCATGCCTGCGACTTTCCTGTCAGGTGTGTTTTATTCCATCCATTCCCTGCCCGGCATCTGGCAAAGTATTTCGCGTTTCAATCCGTTTTTCTACATGATAGATGGCTTCCGTTTTGGTTTCTTCGGCAAGTCCGACGTTGATCCCCTGCATAGCCTGATGATCGTTATCGTGTTCTCATTATTACTGGCGACGATAGCCATTCAGATGTTGAAACGTGGATATAAGTTACGACACTGAGTAAGACACTGAATAAGCATCAACTTAAAAACAATACGCAGTACAACAATTGCTTCACCATTTTGATCAAGAGAGTTAGCCGTGTTTCCTACGCCCGAACAAATTAAAAATTACATTGCAGCCGGTCTGGAATGTACACACCTGGAAGTCGAAGGCGACGGCCAGCACTTTAATGCCGTGATCGTTTCTGCTGCCTTTGCTGGCAAGCGTCCGATACAGCGTCACCAGATCGTCTATGCCGTTCTCGGTGACCGCATGCGTGAAGAAATACATGCCCTTTCCATGAAAACCCTGACGCCTGAAGAGTACGCTGCATAATGGATAAATTATTGATCACAGGCGGCAATCGCCTGAATGGTGACATCACTATCTCTGGCGCAAAAAATGCCGCACTGCCTATCCTGTGTGCAGGCTTGCTGACTTCCGGTAACGTCGAATTGCACAATGTGCCGTCGCTGCAAGATGTCAGCACCATGCTCAAATTGCTGCGTCAAATGGGCCTGCAAGTCACTCAGGAAAACGGTGTGACCGTACTCAATGGCGCAGCCATAGACAAGCTCGAAGCGCCGTATGACCTGGTGAAAACCATGCGTGCATCGATACTTGTGCTCGGTCCCTTGCTGGCACGTTTTGGTGAAGCGAAAGTATCTTTGCCAGGCGGTTGTGCGATAGGTTCGCGCCCTGTGGATCAGCACATCAAGGGCTTGCAAGCCATGGGTGCCGAGATCAATATTGAAGCCGGTTACATCCATGCCAAGGCCAAGAAACTCAAAGGCACACGCATCGTCACCGACATGATTACCGTGACCGGCACAGAAAACCTGTTGATGGCAGCGACGTTGGCCGAAGGTGAAACCGTGCTCGAAAATGCTGCGCGTGAGCCCGAAGTTACTGACCTGGCGAACCTGCTGGTGGCCATGGGTGCGAAGATAGAAGGCATAGGCACAGACCGCCTGGTGATACAGGGTGTAGAGAGCCTGCACGGCGCGACTCATACCGTCATCGCAGACCGCATAGAAACCGCAACCTTCCTGTGCGCAGTAGCTGCTACCGGTGGTGACATCACTTTGAAAAACACACGTAGCGACATCCTTGATGTCGCGCTTGATAAATTACGTGACGCTGGTGTAATACTGACGACTGGCCCTGACTGGATACGTGCGCAAATGAGCAGCCGTCCCAAGGCTGTGGGTTTCCGTACTACTGAATATCCAGGCTTCCCGACGGATATGCAGGCACAATTCATGGCATTGAACTGTATCGCGCAAGGCACCAGCCGCGTCACAGAAACGATATTCGAAAACCGTTTCATGCATGTGCAGGAAATGAATCGCCTCGGTGCAAAAATAGAAATTGATGGCCACACTGCCATCGTCAATGGTGTTGATAAACTCATAGGCGCACCTGTCATGGCAACGGACTTGCGCGCCTCTGCCTCGCTGGTGATCGCCGCCATGGTGGCTGAAGGTGAAACCCTGATAGACCGTATCTACCATCTGGACCGCGGCTATGACCGCATGGAAGTCAAACTCTCCGCAGTCGGTGCACAGATACAGCGAGTCAAATAATGTCTGCTCCTACAACCTCGCAATTGACACTGGCCTTATCCAAAGGCCGCATATTTGAAGAAACCCTGCCCTTGCTGGAAGCAGCAGGCATACGCGTGACCGAAGATCCAGAAAAATCGCGCAAGTTGATACTTGCGACCAATGACCCTGATGTGCGCGTGATTATCGTGCGTGCATCTGACGTGCCCACCTATGTGCAATATGGCGCGGCTGATTTTGGTGTGGCAGGTAAGGATGTCTTGCATGAGCATGGTGGTGCTGGTCTGTACCAGCCTATCGATCTGAATATTGCAAAATGCCGCATGTCAGTTGCAGTGTCTGTGGGTTTTGATTATGAAAACGCCGTGCGCCAGGGCGCACGCCTGCGCGTTGCGACCAAATATACAGAAACTGCGCGCCAGCATTTTGCCGCCAAGGGTGTGCACGTTGATCTGATCAAGCTGTATGGCTCGATGGAACTGGCACCACTGGTTGGTTTGTCAGATGCGATTGTTGATCTGGTCAGTACCGGCAGCACACTGCGTGCGAATAACCTGGTTGAGGTTGAACACATCATGGAAATTTCTTCACGTCTGGTGGTTAACCAGGCTGCATTGAAATTGAAACGTGAACGCCTGCAACCCATACTGGAAGCATTTGATCGTGCCTCCAAGGCAAATGCATAATTGACCAAGAGAACAGCATGGCATCCCTGATTACCCGGCTTGATACGACAGAGGCAGATTTTTCCAGGAAACTGAGTTCACTGCTGGCTTTTGAAGCCAGTGAAGATGAAGCGATAGACCGCGCCGCCGCGCAGATACTGGCCAGTGTAAAAGCCAGTGGCGACACTGCCGTGCTGGAAGCGACCAATCGTTTTGATCGCTTGAATGCCAGCAGCGTTGCCGCGCTGGAGTTGACGCAGAAAGAAATGCAGGCCGCACTGGCGTCATTGAATATTGAGCGCCGCACTGCGCTGGAAACGGCAGCAGCACGCGTACGCGCCTATCATGAAGTGCAAAAGACCGAATGTGGTTCGGCTGGCTTTAGCTATACCGATGCAGATGGCACCGTACTCGGCCAAAAAGTCACGCCACTGGACCGCGTTGGTATTTATGTACCTGGCGGCAAAGCCGCTTATCCTTCATCCGTATTGATGAATGCGATACCAGCCAAGGTGGCAGGCGTCAAAGAAATCATCATGGTCGTGCCTACACCAGACGGCGTAAAAAATCCCCTGGTCTTGGCCGCTGCCGCCATTGCTGGTGTTGACCGTGTCTTCACTATCGGTGGTGCCCAGGCGGTCGGTGCGCTGGCTTATGGTACGGCAACGATACCACCAGTTGATAAAATCGTAGGTCCCGGCAATGCCTATGTGGCTGCTGCCAAGCGTCGTGTATTTGGTGTGGTCGGCATAGACATGATCGCCGGCCCATCCGAAATTCTGGTGTTGTGCGATGGTACGACAGACCCTGACTGGGTTGCCATGGATTTGTTCTCACAGGCTGAACATGACGAATTGGCGCAATCCATTTTATTGTGCCCGGATGAAGCCTATATAGAAGCCGTCCAAGCCAGCATCATCAAGCTGTTGCCTGACATGCCCAGACATGAAGTGATACGCACTTCACTGGCCAATCGCGGTGCGCTGATCAAGGTGCGAGATATGGATGAAGCCTGTGAAATCGCGAATAGCATCGCGGCTGAACATCTGGAAATTTCTGCAGAAAATCCTCAGCAATGGGCAGACAAGATACGTCATGCTGGTGCCATGTTCCTCGGTCGCTATTCATCTGAATCCCTGGGTGATTATTGCGCTGGCCCCAACCATGTCTTGCCGACTTCACGCACAGCACGTTTCTCTTCACCGCTGGGCGTGTATGACTTCCAAAAGCGGTCATCAATGATTTTCGTCAGTGAGCAGGGTGCGCAAACCCTGGGCAAGGTAGCCGCCGAACTGGCGTATGGCGAAGGCTTGCAAGCCCACGCGCGCAGTGCAGAATTGCGGTTCAAGTCATGAAAGCGAAACTGCTGGCTGCTATGAATACCCGCATATGATGGCCGAATGGCGTAACCAGGTTTTTTGTGAAGATGCGCTGCAAGGTCTGGCGCGTCTGCCTGATGCCAGCATAGACTTATTGCTGGCTGACCCACCCTATGGCTTGGGCAAGGATTATGGCAATGAATCAGACAAGATGGAGTCGGCTGCCTACCTGGAATGGATGGCGCAGTGGATAGACCTGGCGCTGCCCAAGCTGAAGGCGAATGGCAGCCTGTATATCTTCCTGACCTGGCGTTATTCACCAGAAGTCTTTGTCATGCTCAAGCAGCGCATGAGCATGATGAATGAAATCATCTGGGACAGGCGCGTGCCCTCTATGGGTGGTACCGTACGGAAGTATTCATCGGTGCATGACACGATAGGTTTTTTTGTCAAAGCCAAAGATTATTATTTTGACCTGGATGCAATACGCATCCCGTATGATGCAGCCACCAAGAAAGCCCGCAGCCGCAAGATTTTTGAGGGTGCGAAGTGGCTGGAACTGGGATTCAATCCCAAGGATGTCTGGAGTGTCTCGCGCCTGCACAGAGAGCATGCCGAACGCGAAGAGCATCCTACCCAAAAACCGCTCGAAATCATCGAGCGTATGATCAAGGCTTCCTGCCCACCCGGCGGTGTGGTACTCGATCCCTTCATGGGCAGCGGCACCACCGCCGTAGCTGCCAAACGTTGTGGGCGTGTTTTTGTCGGATTTGAATTAAATCCCGACTATTGCGCAATGATAGAAAATCGCCTGGCCTTGATCGACACGGAAGAACTTTCTGCCTGATTTGTGTTGATCTGGAGTTTGCGCGATTTTTAAGTACAAGCCTGAACATGGAGCAAAGAATTGAGCATCACCAAACTGATACGCCCTGAAATCGGCAGCCTGTCCGCCTATCACGTGCCGGACGCCAGCGGTTTTGTAAAGCTGGATGCAATGGAGAATCCTTACCTGCTGCCGCCTGATATGCAGCAGGAACTGGCCAAGCATCTGGCAGGCGTGGCACTGAATCGTTATCCACAACCAGCCTATGCCAGCCTCAAGCAATTGATTGCCGATAAGCTGGGCGTGCCTGCTGGACATGACATCGTGCTGGGCAATGGCTCGGATGAACTCATCAGCATGGTCTCCATTGCCTGTGCCAGACCGGGTGCCAAGGTGCTCGCGCCTGTGCCCGGTTTTGTCATGTATGCCATGTCCGCCCTGTTTGCCGGGCTGGAATTTGTGGGTGTGGATCTGACCCCGGATTTCATGCTGAACAAGGCTGCCATGCTGGCGGCCATAGCCGAGCATCAACCCGCTATCACTTATCTGGCTTACCCGAATAACCCCACCGGTACGCTTTACGATGCTGACGACATGGTCGCCATTTTGCAGGCGGTTGGTGAAAATGGCATCGTCATCGTCGATGAAGCCTATCAACCTTTTGCCCAGGCCAGCTTTATGTCACGCCTGGCAGAATTTGATAATCTGGTCGTCATGCGTACCGTCTCCAAGCTGGGTCTGGCAGGTATACGTCTCGGTTATATGGCGGGCAATAATGCCCTGATGCATGAATTTGAAAAAGTGCGCCCGCCTTACAACATCAATGTATTGACACAGGCAGCGGCAGAATTTGTCTTGGCAAGAGTAGAAGTACTGGATGCCCAGGCAGCAGAATTGCGCCAGCAACGCACTGAATTAATGGCTGCTCTGGCAAGCTTGCCAGAGGTGCAAGTCTTTCCTTCTGCTGCCAATTTTGTGCTGATACGTGTTGCGAATGCCGAACAAGTCTTTGTGAAATTACGCGAACAAAAAATTTTAGTCAAAAATGTAGGTAAAATGCATAATCTGCTGGGACACTGTCTGCGTATCACAGTCAGCACCCGTGAAGAGAATGCTCTTTTTCTTGCTGCCCTGGCAGCATCTTTATCATCAAAATGAATAAGCCCATAGAACGCATTGCGGCGGTTACCCGCAATACCAATGAAACACAAATCCGTGTTGCCATTAATCTTGATGGCACAGGCCAGCAAAAACTCAATACCGGCGTCCCTTTTCTGGACCATATGCTGGATCAGATTGCCCGTCATGGCCTGATTGATCTCGACATAGAAGCCGTCGGCGACTTGCATATTGATGCCCATCACACGGTAGAAGACGTTGGTATTACCCTGGGCCAGGCATTTGCCAAGGCAATTGGTGATAAAAAAGGCATACGCCGTTATGGTCACGCCTATGTGCCTCTGGATGAGGCCTTGTCGCGCGTGGTCATCGATTTTTCTGGCCGCCCAGGCCTGGAATACCATATTCCCTTTACCCGCGCCATGATAGGCAATTTTGATGTCGATCTGACCCGTGAGTTTTTCCAGGGTTTCGTCAATCATGCTTTAGTCAGCCTGCATATCGACAACTTGCGTGGCGACAATTCTCACCATCAATGCGAAACTGTATTCAAGGCCTTTGGCCGCGCCCTTCGCATGGCAACTGAGCTGGATGCGCGTGCAGCAGGAACCATACCTTCGACCAAAGGCAGCCTTTGATCGTAATGCAAATACCGATACAGATACAAATCGCAGACACGAGATACCAGCTTGCTGGTGATTCATTATGAATAAAATTGTAGTAGTAGATTATGGCATGGGTAATTTGCGCTCGGTAGCGCAAGCCCTGCGTGCCGTTGCCTCAGAGGCGAATGTGCTGATTTCGGGTGACGTTGCCGATATTCGCAGCGCAGACCGTATCGTTTTACCAGGTCAGGGTGCCATGCCTGATTGCATGAGCTGCCTGCGTGAATCCGGCTTGCAAGATGCCTTGCTGGAAGCTGCCCGTAATAAACCATTATTTGGTGTTTGCGTGGGTGAGCAAATGCTGTTTGATGTCAGTGAAGAGGGTAATACGCCTGGCCTGGGTCTCTTGCCCGGTAAAGTGGTACGCTTTGAGCTGGATGGGCAATTGCAAGTAGATGGCTCGCGTTACAAAGTGCCACAAATGGGCTGGAACCGTGTGCAGCAATCGCAGTCACATGCTCTGTGGCAAGACATTGCTGATGACGCCTATTTTTATTTTGTGCACAGCTATTATGCCCAGCCAGCAAATGTGCAACATGCGGTGGGCTTGACGGATTACGGCAGCCTGTTTGCCTGTGCAGTAGCACGTGACAATATCTTTGCTACCCAGTTCCACCCTGAAAAGAGCGCCACAGCTGGCTTGCAACTGTATAAGAATTTTGTACACTGGAAACCATAAGTGGCTCTGCAGTGTCTGACTAATGTCTAATTAGTGTCTGATGTAAATTGTTTACCCTGATTTTTAACTGGTATTGTCTTTTTTTATTGTCTCATTGACGTTCCTACTTTTTCTCATATCATGCTGCTCATCCCTGCTATAGACCTGAAAGATGGCCACTGCGTACGCCTTAAACAAGGTGACATGGACCAGGCCACCGTATTTTCTGAAGACCCGGCTGAAATGGCGCGCCACTGGCTGCGTCAGGGCGCACGTCGTCTGCATCTGGTGGATTTGAACGGCGCGTTTGCCGGCAAGCCCAAGAACGAGGCGGCGGTCAAAGCCATCATACAGGCGGTGCGCGATTACGCAGAAGAAACCGATACCGAAGAAATCCCTGTGCAACTGGGTGGCGGTATCCGTGATCTCGATACCATAGAACGTTATCTTGACGATGGCCTGTCCTACATCATCATAGGCACGGCGGCAGTCAAGAACCCCGGTTTTCTGGCAGATGCCTGCAGCGCTTTCCCTGGCCAGATCATCGTTGGCATTGATGCCAAAGATGGCAAGGTAGCGACCGATGGCTGGAGCAAATTGTCTGGCCATGAAGTCATTGACCTCGCCCAAAAATTTGAGGGCTATGGCGTTGAAGCCATTGTCTATACCGACATAGGCCGCGACGGTATGATGGGTGGAGTGAATATTGAAGCCACCGTCAAGCTGGCGCAGGCCGTCAGCATCCCCGTGATTGCCTCTGGCGGCGTGCATGTGCTGGCCGACGTCGAAGCCCTGTGCGCTGTACAGGACGAGGGCATAGAAGGTGTGATCTGTGGCCGTTCGATTTACGAAGGTACCCTGGACCTGTCATCTGCACAAGACCGTGCTGATGAACTCAGCGGTGAATTCGATGATGAAGAAGAAACTGAATGAGCTTAGCCAAACGTATTATCCCTTGCCTGGATGTGACCGCTGGCCGTGTAGTCAAGGGCATTAATTTCCAGGAACTGCGCGATGCCGGTGATCCAGTAGAAATCGCCCGCCGTTATGACGGGCAGGGCGCAGATGAAATTACTTTTCTTGATATCACTGCCTCCTCCGATGGCCGTGACCTGATCTTGCCAATTATCGAAGCCGTGGCTTCGCAAGTGTTCATTCCGCTCACTGTCGGTGGCGGTGTACGCACGGTGGCTGATGTGCGCCGTTTGCTCAATGCCGGTGCGGACAAGGTAGGTATCAATACTTCTGCTGTCACCAATCCGCAACTGGTGGCCGATGCTGCGCATAAATATGGTTCGCAATGCATAGTCGTAGCGATTGATGCCAAAAATGTAGGGCCAGGCAAATGGGAAGTATTCACCCACGGTGGCCGCAATGCGACAGGGCTGGATGCAGTTGAGTGGGCGCAGCATATGGCCAAACTGGGGGCAGGGGAAATCCTGCTGACCAGTATGGACAAGGACGGTACCCGGTCCGGTTTTGACCTGGGCTTGACCCGTGCGGTGTCGGATGCAGTATCCATCCCTGTCATCGCCTCAGGCGGTGTCGGTGGTTTGCAGGATCTGGCTGATGGCATCAAGGTAGGTGGTGCCGATGCGGTGCTGGCTGCCAGTATCTTTCATTACGGACAGCACACAGTAGGCGAAGCAAAACAATTTATGGCTGCACAACATATACCGATGAGGTTGTCATGAGCGCAGCAAAATGGTTGAACAAGGTCAAATGGGACGAAAACGGCCTGGTACCTGTCATCGCACAAGAGGCCAGCAGCAACGATATTCTGATGTTTGCCTGGATGAACCGCGATGCCCTCTCCAAAACCGTAGAGCTGGGTGAGGCGGTTTACTGGAGTCGTTCGCGCAAGAAGCTCTGGCACAAAGGCGAAGAGTCGGGCCATATTCAGAAGGTCAAAGAAATCCGCATTGATTGCGACGAAGACGTGGTCTTGCTGAAGATCGAACAGATTGACAGCATTGCCTGCCACACTGGTCGCCATTCCTGCTTCTTCCAGAAGTTTGAAGGCAGTCTCAATGATGGTGACTGGCTGGCAGTTGACCCGGTCTTGAAAGATCCGGAAAGCATCTACAAATGAGTAATACACAAATACAGACTTTGCAGCGGCTGGCAGAGATCATAGAAAGCCGTAAACTGGTGAATGGCGGTGACCCGGATAAATCCTATGTTGCCCGCCTGTTTTCCAAGGGTGACGATGCCATCTTGAAAAAGATAGGTGAAGAAGCAACAGAAACCGTCATGGCTGCCAAGGATGCGCGGGTGTCAGGTGATGCGACCAAGCTTTTATATGAATGCGCCGACCTGTGGTTTCATTCGCTTGTCATGTTGGCGCAGTATGATCTTAGCCCTCAGCAGGTGCTGGACGAGCTGGCAAGGCGCGAAGGTATTTCTGGTATTGAAGAAAAGGCAGCACGCAAGGATGCGTGAGGCCATCATTTGACATCATGCGTCTTGTTGAAAAGAACGGATAAAACGTGGATAACTGTATTTTTTGTAAGATTGCTGCAAAACAAATTCCTTCTGCCAGCGTCTATGAAGATGAAGAATTGCTGGCCTTTAAAGATATCAACCCAGCTGCCCCTGTGCACCTGTTGATCATCCCCAAAGTACATATCGATACCTTGTCTTCAGTGCAAGCTGAGCATACGGTTTTGCTGGGGAAAATGCTTGCTTTGGCGCCAAAGTTGGCACAGGAGCAAGGATGCGCACCGGTGCAAGAGGCTGATGGCAGCTTAACGGGCGGTTACAAAACCCTCATCAACACCGGACCGGATGGTGGGCAAGAGGTGTATCATCTGCATATGCATGTGATAGGTGGCCCCAAGCCTTGGCGCGGACAACGCTGATCTACCAGATGACCGACAGTGAACAGATGCTGAGCTGACATTGTGATATGGCTGGGTTTGATAATCGCGGGTTTCTATTCATATTTTTCGAGAGCAAGACTCTCATAAGGAGTACATCATGGGTTCATTCAGTATTTGGCATTGGCTGGTGGTGCTGGCTATCGTTGTTGTTGTGTTTGGTACAAAAAAGATCGCCAATATCGGCCCTGATCTGGGTAAAGCCGTTAAGGGTTTCAAAGATGGACTGAAGGGTGAAGAAGACAAGGCTGCTGCAGGATCCCAGCAAGTTGCTGACAAAAGCACGATAGATGTAGAAGCCAAAGAAAAATCCAAACTGTGATTGCATTCTTTACCGGTAATCTGGATTTTTTATGTAGGTTTTACCCATGATAGACCTGGGAATCAGCAAACTCGCCTTGATAGGCGTGGTTGCTTTGATCGTGATTGGCCCTGAAAAATTGCCCAAGGTGGCAAGAATGGCCGGTACCTTGCTGGGACGTGCGCAGCGTTACATCAATGACGTCAAATCTGAAGTCAGTCGCGAAATTGAGCTGGAAGAATTGCGCAAGATGCATAAAGATGTGCACGATGCGGCGCAGAATGTAGAGCAATCGATACACAAGACCTGGTCAGAGACTGAGCAGGAATTGCGCAATCTGGGTCAGGAAACTGATACCGCCTTGTTGCATACGGCCACGCCTGAGCAACTGGCGATCAAGGCAAAAAACTTCCGCCGTAAAAAACTCGCGCGTACTTCGGCACTGCCTGCCTGGTATAAAAACCGCCACGGCCAGCGTCAGCATATCATCTCTGGATCGGCAAGAATGGCGCGTCATCGTGCCTATCCCCGCTCTGGTGGCAGCTTCTTTTAATTTTCGCTTATGTCTTTGCGTTTTTATAATCTGGCGGTATTCGCATGAGCGATCACACGGAACAGGCTCCTGAAGAAAGTTTCATCTCGCATCTGGTTGAGTTGCGTGACAGACTGGTCAAGTCCATGTATGGCCTGGTCATCGCCTGCGGTGCTTTGATGTTATGGCCGGGCCCTTCGGCTATTTACGATTTTCTTGCGCAACCCATGCTGGCATCTTTACCTGCCGGTTCAAAAATGATTGCGACTGGCGTTATCTCACCTTTTCTGGTGCCGATGAAGGTGACCTTGTTGCTGGCATTCATGCTGGCCTTGCCCTGGATTTTGTATCAGGTGTGGGCTTTTGTAGCGCCAGGGCTGTACACCCATGAAAAGCGCCTGGTCGCACCGCTGGTGATTTCTTCTTCCGTGCTTTTTCTGAGCGGTGTAGCGTTTTGTTATTTCCTGGTTTTTGGCCGTGTCTTCAAATTCATCAATGAATTTGCTCCTGCATCGATCAACGTCTCACCAGATATAGAAAATTATCTGGACTTCATCATGTCAATGTGTCTCGCTTTTGGCGTGACTTTTGAGGTGCCTGTAGTAGTCGTGGTGCTGGTGCGCATGGGCCTGGTTCCCATCGATAAGCTTAAAGCCATTCGCCCTTATGTCATCGTCGGCGCTTTCGTCATCGCCGCCATCGTGACACCGCCGGACATTGTCAGCCAATTCTCATTGGCTGTGCCCATGTGTATCTTGTATGAGTTGGGTTTGCTGATCGCCCCCATGTTTGTAAGGGTAACCCAGGCACCTGAAGAAACGTCAGGATCCAGCGGATCAAACGGGAACTGATCTCAACCAGCTTACCAATGGTATCGCGCTACGGTAAGCTGTCAGCAAGGTAGTTTTCAGCTCATCAGTATCCATGCCCTTGAGCGGGCATTCAGTCCACACCATGAAGTTCTTCAGCTTTATCTGCTCTATATGCGGCAGTTCAGCATCAAAGCCCTTGGGCGGCCGTTGCAGCTTGCCTTCTTCCTGTAAAGTACCAAGCTGTGCTTTCAGTTTTTTGTCCTTCAAGACCTTGGTAAAACCATCCGGGTCGGCGACGATGTGATTGCGGATTGCCTTCAGGCGGTCTGATGGGGGCATGTATTCGCCAACCGCATAGAACAGACGGCCAGTACCATCCATCTGGAAATAATAAGCGGGCCCACCGCCTTCGCTGGGCTTCTTGCGTCCGCTAGGGACGATGGAAGAAGAGAAGGTGGTCTTGTAAGGCGATTTGTCATGCGCAAAGCGTACGTCGCGGTTAATGCGGAACAAGGCTTTTTTAGGTTCCAGCCCCAGGATGGCAGGGTCGAACTTGCTGATCTCGGTGATCAGCTCCGTCACCAGTTGTAAAAATTCTGCCCGCAAAATGTCGTAACGCGGTTTGTTCATGACAAACCAGGCGCGGTTATTGTTGTCGCCCAGTTCGGACAAATAAGCTTGCAAGTCGATCAGATGCATGAATTTCTATTCCCGGTTTTCTTCTTTACGTGCTGAAGGGCGTTTGCCTATCAGAATTTCCAGTGTTGGTTCCTTGGTGTCACGCAAAACCGTGACCTTGGCCTTGTTGCCTGGCTTTAGTTGTGCCACCAGGTTCAGCATCTGGGTAGTGTCGCCGACAGGCTTGCCTTCAATCGCGATCAGGATGTCGCCAGGCTTCATGCCTGCCTTGTCAGCCGGGCCGCCGCGTATGACGCCAGCGATGATGGCACCGGATTTTTGTTTCAGGCCAAAACTGTCTGCCAGCTCAGGCGTGATGTCTTGCGGCTCCACACCTATCCAGCCGCGCACTACCTGGCCATTGGTGATGATGGATTCCATGACCTGCTTGACCGTGCTTGCCGGTATCGCAAAACCTATGCCTACCGAGCCACCGGTCTGTGAGTAAATTGCTGTATTGACACCAACCAAATTGCCATTCACATCCACCAGCGCACCACCAGAGTTACCTGGATTGACGGCGGCATCTGTCTGGATAAAGTTTTCAAAGGCATTGTCGGTCAGGTTATTGCGTCCCAGGGCAGAGATAATGCCCATGGTAACAGTCTGGCCCACGCCAAAAGGATTGCCAATCGCGAGCACAACATCGCCGACACTGGCCGTGTCGGAGCGGCCCAGGGTAATCGCTGGCAAGTCTGGCAAATTGATCTTGATGACGGCCAGATCAGTTTCCGGGTCGGTGCCGACTATCTTGGCACTGGCCTTGCGGCCATCCGCGAGGGCAACTTCAATATCATCGGCTGCTTCGACCACATGGTTATTCGTCAGGATGTAACCTTCAGGGCTGACAATGACGCCCGAGCCGAGGCTGGACAGGCGTTCGGCCTGCGGGTTTTGCTGGTCGCCAAAGAAACGCCTGAGGAAGGGGTCATTCAACAGTGGGTTGCGGCGCTGCCGTACCTCTTTAGAGGTAAAGATATTCACCACCGAGGGCATGGCCCTCTTGGCCGCTGCACCATATGAGCTTTGCGCGGGGACGCTGTTGGCAGGCGCTTCCTTGACGATGGCACCGGCATTCAGGGTCTGGGTTTGTCTGCTGTTATAGCCAGCTTTTACCCAGTCGGGTTTCAAGGTGGTTACAATGAACCAGAGTGCCAGACCGACAGTGACAGTTTGGGCAAACAATAACCAAAGACGACGCATAGTGAGAATCAGTATGAAATCAGTGAATCGGGACGAATTAGCGCAATTCCTGGCAAAAGAACTGCAAGTAAATTATTTTCGTGATTATTGCCCAAACGGCGTACAGGTGGAAGGGCGTAACACCATTAAACATATAGTCAGCGGTGTGACTGCCAGTTTAGCATTATTGGAAAAAGCCGTGGAATTGCAGGCAGATGCCATCCTTGTGCATCATGGTTACTTCTGGCGCGGCGAAGACATGCGTGTCATAGGTCAAAAACAGCGCCGTCTGAAACTCTTGCTGGAAAATGATATTTCCCTGTTCGCCTACCATCTGCCGCTTGATAACCATGCAGAGCTGGGCAATAACATAGGTCTGGCCCGTCGCCTGGGTCTGACAGCGGACGGGCGCTTTGGTGAAAACGATCTGGCCTGGCTGGGGACTTTGGACGACAAGGCCATTGCCACACTGGCTGACCTGGCCTTGCATATAGAGCTCAAGCTGGGCCGCAAGCCCTTGCTGATCGGTGATCCGGCAGCACCTGTGGGCCGGGTGGCCTGGTGTACAGGTGCTGCCCAGAACATGCTGGATCAGGCAATCGCTGCCGGTGCCACGGTTTACCTGAGTGGAGAAATATCTGAACCTACGGTACACCTGGCACGAGAATCAGGTGTGGCCTATATCGCTTGCGGTCACCATGCGACCGAGCGTTTTGGCGTGCAGAGTCTGGGATAATTCATTGCTGACACGTTTGGAGTGCAGCACAGCTTTGTGGATATCGATAATCCGGTGTGAGGCCAGAATTTCCCTCCCCTTCAAGGGGATGGGTAGGGAGGGGATGGGTTTCTGATGATGAGCCAAAAATGAATTTACGCGGGAAATCCGTCACACTTTCAGATCATGACAATTTGTTTTGACCCCGCCAGAACATCTGGTTTTGGGGCGATACATAGCATCACTTCCTTAAAGCGTCTCTGATCTCACGCAACAACAACACATCTTCAGGCGTGACCTCTGGTGCTGGTTCCGGTGCAGGCTCTGCCTTTTTGAGCGCGTTGACCAGTTTGACCATCTGGAAAATCACAAACGCCAGGATAACGAAACCTACGCTGACAGTCACAAAATTACCGTAAGCGATAACGCCACCTGCTTTTTTTGCTTCCGCCAGCACCAGGTGCGTGCCCTGGCCATTCAGCGGTATGTAGTAATTTGAAAAGTCCAGTCCACCAACGATACGGCCGATGACAGGCATGACGATATCGCCTACCAGGGAATCAACGATTTTGCCAAAGGCAGCACCAATGATGACGCCGACAGCCAGATCAACGACGTTGCCGCGGCTGATAAAGGTTTTAAATTCATGCAACATGGACATAGAAATTCTCCGGTTGAGAAACTGCTAAATAAATCATAAACAAGGGACGAGGCGCATATAAATACCTCATTGTGCTGCAGAATAAACGACAAAAATGCATGCACAAAATGTAATTATCCAGATTTTAATGCCCAAAGCGGGGGAAAGGCCTGCAGTTTTTTGTCAATTTTGTTTTCTCTCAAGCCTTAAATATTTATTATTGCCTATGATTTTGTGCTCAAAGCGGCATTGCGACCAGCCTGAACTTGTATTTCGGGCTTGAATTGTTGAAAAATGCCAGCAAGTTGGCGTTTCGGATATCTTTTTCTTTAAAACCATATCCGGGTCATTTATAATTTAAGGTTGCTAGAAGCTGGGTTTTGCTTCATCAGTTTTTGATTATTGACAGATTGGGGTTGGTATGAGTATCGAAAAGCAGGTCGATTCCGGCCGTCGCGGTTTGCTCGTCGCCACTTGCGCGGCGGGTGGTGTGGCAGGCTTGGCAACGGCAGGTGCGCTGGTAAGCACTTTCCAGCCATCCGAGCGTGCCAAGGCCGCAGGTGCACCGGTGGAAGTGGACATCTCGTCCTTGAAACCAGGCGAAATGCAAACGACTGAATGGCGTGGTAAGCCAGTATGGATTCTGAAGCGCACACCAGAAATGATGGCGAGCCTGGCCAAGACTGAAGACAAGGTTGCCGATCCAAAATCGGAAAAACCTTATACCATGGACATGCCAGAGTACTGCGACAAGCAAAGCCGCTCACGCAAAGAACATAGCGACATCCTGATCGCCGTCGGTATTTGCTCGCACCTGGGCTGCTCCCCAAGCTCCAAATTCCAGGAAGGTGCTCAGCCATCTCTGCCAGATGACTGGAAAGGTGGCTTCCTGTGCCCATGCCATGGTTCGACCTTCGATCTGGCTGGCCGTGTATATAAAAACAAACCAGCTCCACAAAATCTGGATGTGCCTCGTCACATGTTTTTATCAGACACCAAAATCGTCATCGGTAAAGATGAGAAAGGCGAGGCTTAATCATGGCATTTGTTGAGAAAAAACTCCCGGCAGACGCTCCTGTCGTGGACAAGGCCTTGAACTGGGTCGATTCCCGTTTCCCGCTGACCAAGCTGTGGAATGATCAATGGGGCAAGTACTACGCACCAAAGAACTTCAATTTCTGGTACATCTTCGGTTCCCTGGCCATGCTGGTCCTGGTTATCCAGATCGTTACCGGTATTTTCCTGGTCATGCATTACAAACCAGATGCGAATCTGGCGTTTGCCTCTGTCGAATACATCATGCGTGACGTGCCCTGGGGCTGGCTGGTGCGTTACATGCACTCGACCGGCGCTTCGGCCTTCTTCATCGTGGTCTATCTGCATATGACCCGTGCCTTCCTGTACGGCTCTTACCGCAAGCCACGTGAACTAATCTGGCTGTTCGGTTTCGCGATTTTCCTGTGCCTGATGGCCGAAGCTTTCTTCGGTTACCTGCTGCCATGGGGCCAGATGTCTTATTGGGGTGCTCAGGTTATTGTTAACCTGTTTGGTGCCATTCCTTTCATTGGTCCTGATCTGTCCCTGTGGATCCGTGGTGACTATGTGGTGTCTGATGCGACTCTGAACCGCTTCTTCTCCTTCCACGTTATTGCGATTCCTCTGGTTTTGCTGGGCCTGGTGGTTGCTCACTTGATCGCCTTGCATGAAGTGGGTTCCAATAACCCAGACGGTATAGAAATCAAAGAAAACCTGGGTCCTGATGGCCATCCTGTTGATGGCGTGCCTTCTCACCCTTACTACACTTTCCACGATATTTTTGGCGTGACTGTGTTCCTGACTATTTTCAGTGCAGTCGTGTTCTTTGCACCGGAAATGGGTGGTTACTTCCTTGAGTACAATAACTTTATCCCGGCAGATTCGCTGAAGACGCCTCTGCATATTGCGCCAACCTGGTACTTCACGCCTTTCTACTCGATCTTGCGTGCAACTACTTCCGAGTTCCTGTATGTGGTGCAAGCCGGAGCTGTTGCTTATGTAGCACTGATTTGGCTGACCACCAAGTTGCCACAATTGCTGAAGATCGCAATTGCCGCAATTGCACTGGTAGCAGTCGCTGGCATGATGCCTGGTGCACTCGATGCGAAATTCTGGGGTGTGGTATTGTTCGGCGGCTCTGTCGTGATCCTGGCTTTCCTGCCTTGGCTCGATGTTTCTCCGGTCAAATCCATACGTTATCGTCCTGACTGGCACAAATATGTGTATATCGTGTTTGGTATCGCCTTTGTTGCCCTGGGTTACCTCGGTGTTGAGCCACCTTCACCAGTTCGTGAGCGTGTTTCCCAGGTTTGCGCGATCATTTACTACGGCTTCTTCCTGTTGATGCCATGGTGGAGTGCGATGGGGACATTCAAGCCCGTGCCTAAGCGCGTAACATTTGCAGCGCACTGAGTAAAAGCGAGGAAGAATAAGCATGAAATTACTTAAAAAACTGATCGCTGTGCTGGCATTTGCTCCTGCAATGGTATTGGCCAATAGCGGCACTTTCCCTCTGGACCGTGCACCTGATCGCTCTACTGACATGGCAGCATTGCAAAATGGTGCCAAGCTGTTCGTCAACTATTGCCTGAACTGTCACTCTGCTTCGGCCATGCGTTATAACCGCTTGAAAGACATCGGTTTGACAGATGAGCAGATCAAGCAAAACCTCTTGTTCACTGGCGAAAAAGTCGGCGACTTGATGAAAACCACCTTGTCCGCCAAGGATGCCAAGGATTGGTTTGGCGCAGTGCCTCCAGATTTGTCCGTGATTGCCCGTGCCAAGGCATCTGGCGACGGCACAGGTGCAGACTGGATTTACACTTACCTGCGTACTTACTACAAGGATGAATCCCGTCCTACCGGCTGGAACAATATGGTGTTCCCTAACGTAGGCATGCCGCATGTACTGTGGGAATTGCAAGGTACGCGTACCGTCAAGATGGTAGAAGAAAGCGACCCGCATGATGAATCCAAAAAGGTTCACAAGTTTGCTGGCTTTGAAACGGTAACGCCTGGCACTTTGAACAAGATAGAGTATGACAATGCGGTTGGTGACCTGGTCGCTTATCTGCAGTGGATGGGCGAACCGGCGCAAAGCACACGCAAGCGTCTGGGCGTCTGGGTCTTGTTGTTCCTCGCTACACTGGCTACGCTGGCATGGCTTCTGAACGCATCGTACTGGAAAGAAGTAAAATAAATGTAAGGTTTCTGGCTTGTGCTGCTAGCGGCATGAGCCCGGAATTTTTTGAGATCGTCCGTTTTTCTCCGTCGTAAACGGACGTGTAATCCCTGGGGTGAGGTGCGCAAAACTGGCTCCTCGCCCTGATCGTTTCTAAGGAACTATAAAAATGATGGTTCTCTATTCGGGTACAACCTGCCCATTTTCTCAACGTTGCCGCCTGGTCCTGTTTGAAAAAGGCATGGATTTTGAAATCCGTGATGTTGATCTGTTTAACAAGCCTGAAGATATCTCGACCATGAATCCTTATGGTCAGGTACCTATCCTGGTTGAACGTGAATTGATATTGTATGAATCCAATATCATTAACGAATACATCGATGAGCGCTTCCCGCATCCGCAACTGATGCCGGCAGACCCGCTGCAACGCGCCCGCGCCCGTTTGATGTTGTTCAATTTTGAAAAAGAATTGTTCATCCACGTCCACACTCTGGAAAACGACAAGAACACCGCGTCGGCCAAAGTACAGGACAAGGCCCGCGCAGAAATCCGCGACCGCCTGACCCAACTGGCACCTTTGTTCGTCAAGAACAAATACATGCTCGGTGATGAGTTCTCCATGCTCGACGTGGCCGTTGCCCCGTTGTTGTGGCGTCTTGATCACTACGGTATAGAATTGTCGAAGACGGCAGCACCTTTGATGAAATATGCAGAACGTATATTTTCCCGTCCTGCCTATATCGAAGCGCTGACACCATCTGAAAAAGTCATGCGCAGATAAGCAAGGCAATTTCAGGATAAGATAACAAGGCTGATGCATATCAGCCTTGTTGTTTTTGGGCACTACGCCTATGCTTGAGTAAGTTTTACAGTATTCGCAAGTACCACCTAAAGTACATTTCCATCTATCGCAGCTATCGCATTTATCGTATACACATGCAAGAAATATCCACCAAACCTTATTTTATGCGTGCCATCTATGAATGGTGCACCGACAATGGCTTTACCCCCTACATGGCGGTCAAGGTCAACCATGCTGCGCGCGTGCCTATGGAATTCGTCAGGAATGGTGAAATTGTACTCAACATCAGTTTTGGCGCGACCAGTGGTCTGAAGATGGATAACGATGCAGTTGCCTTCAAAGCCCGCTTCGGTGGTGTGTCCCGCGAAATCTATGTGCCGGTAGAAAATGTGCTGGCCGTGTATGCCAGCGAAAACGGCCAGGGCATGGCATTTGAAGTTGATCTCAGCGAAGCGCAGGAAGAAAGCGAAGAAGCTGTCGCAGAAGTCGAAGAAATCAGCAAGCCTGTGCTGGGCCTGGCATCGGTAAAAAGTGCCCCTGTCCCAGTAGAAAACCAGCTTTCTGAAGAAGAACCAAAAAAATCTGAAAAAAAATCAGAAAAGCCCTCGCTAAAAATAATAAAGTAGCCTATAATCTTGGTCTTCGGGAATGCAACGGCAACGAAGCAAAAACGAAAAAAGTTTCGCCGACTTAGCTCATTTGGTAGAGCAGTTGACTTGTAATCATCAGGTGGCCAGTTCGATTCCGGCAGTCGGCACCAAATTAAAAACCCATCGTTAGCAATAACGGTGGGTTTTTTCTTTTCTATTCATTTTTCGTCTCATACATATTTATTCCATAAACTGTTTTTTCATGAACTGCTCAAGCTAGGCACGGTCAGAATCTCTGACTGCCAGATACCAGGGCAGGGCTTTGACTCAATCTTTCTTAAATTTACGGTCTGGGAGTTTTATGCGAACTTGTATCGCGTCTTTGTTGTTGGTGATTAGTCCTGTACTTGCGGCCAGCGCTGCTCAAGCCCAGGATGGCATGCTCAGCCTCGAAATGCTGTACCACCCGACAAAAAAAGAAAAATTCGACACCAGGCCACTGACACGCCTGGCCTGGGATGCGCAAAACCGCCTGATAGAAACGCAAAGCAAGGATGGCGTAGTCCAGCAATTTGTAGTGAATCCTGCTACCTGGGACAAACAGGTGTTAAGCCTGGATGGCAATATTCTGGCGATGATGACAGCCGCGGGCATACCAGAAAAAGAAGCCAAAGCACAAATAGACAAACTGACACCGCAAATCAAGCCGGACCTGAAGTCTTACCTGTTCACTTATAAAAATGACTTATGGCTGCTGGACCTGCAACAAGGCAAGGTCAAAGAACTTAGCCATACACCAGACCTGGCAGAGGATGAAGCGATACTGTCACCTGACCTGCAATCGGTTGCCTATCTGAAGGGCAATGATATTTACCTGACCGATATCGCCACTGCCACAGAAAAACGCCTGACCACCGGTGGCAATGAAACCACCTTCAATGGCCGCCTGGACTGGGTGTATATGGAAGAGATTTATGGCCGTGGCAAATTGCGGGCATTCTGGTGGGCGCCCGATTCCAAAAAGATCGCTTACCTGAGTTTTGATGAAAGCAAGGTGCCGGTATATACCTTGAGCGGGGACCATGTACAGCCTATCAAGAGCGAGCACACCCGCTATCCCAAGGCGGGTGACCCCAATCCTGAAGTCAAACTGGGTGTCGTTGATATGAGCGGCCAAACCAGCTGGACTGAAAACCCTTATGCCGGCAAGGAAACCCTGATCGTACAGGTAGGCTGGACACCAGATGGCAAGTTGCTGGCATCCTGGCAAGACCGTGTGCAGACCTGGCTGGATTTGCGCCTGTATGATGCCCAATACCGCAGCAGGCAATTGCTGCGCGAGAGCAGCCCGGCCTGGGTAGAGCGCTTGCCTTTGCCACAGTTCTTGAAAGATGGCAGCTTTGTCTGGGAATCTGATCGTACAGGTCACCATCACCTGTATCGCTATGACCAGCAATATCAGTTCAAGGGCGCGATCACCAAAGGTGACTGGGATATACGCAGTGTCTATGGTGTAGATGAAGCAAAAGGTAAAGTTTTTTTTGCAGCCAATGAACGTAATCCCATAGGCAACGATGTATATGCCGTCAATCTCGATGGCAGCAAGCTGCAAAGGCTAACGACAGAATCCGGAACCCACAATGCACGCTGGAATAGTGCATATACCCATTTCATCGATAGCTGGAGCAGCCTCAGGCAGCCACCAAGGCAGGCCGTGTTCAATGCAGACGGGGTTTCATTAAAGCTGGTTGATGATGTTGGTGTGCCTGAGAAAATGCAGGGTCTGAAACTGGCCAAAGTCACCCAACAACAAATCAAGTCGCGTGATGGCTTCCTTATGGAAAGCCTGCTGTTCCTGCCACCAGACTTTGATCCTAATAAGAAATACCCAGTTTATCAGCACCTGTATTCCGGCCCCATGGCGTCTCAAGTGGTCGACCGCTGGAACAGCAATCTCTGGCATCACTTCCTGGCGCAGCAAGGTTATATCGTCTGGATAATGGATAATCGCAGTGCCAGCAACAAGGGCCTGGCCAGCGCCTGGCCCATACACAAAAAACTCGGCCAGCTTGAATTGCAGGACCAGCTCGATGGCCTGGAATGGTTGCGTAAGCAGGGCTGGGCAGATATGGACAGGATAGCCCTGAATGGCTGGAGCTATGGCGGCTATATGACTTCGTATGCGATGACCCACAGCAAGGCCTGGAAGATAGGTTTCGTCGGTGCGCCAGTCACGGATTATCGCCTGTATGACAGCGTGTATACCGAGCGCTACATGGGCCTGCCGCAAGACAATGCAGAAGGCTATGACAAGGGCAGCGTGTTGAAAGCCGCCAAGGACCTGAGCGGCAAGATCATGATCATGCATGGCACCATGGATGATAATGTCCATCCGCAAAATACCATCATGTTCATTGATGAACTGATCAAGAATGGCAAGGACTACAGCCTGCAATTGTATCCCGGGGCAGGCCATGGCCCGCGCGGTGACTGGGTGGTTTGGTCGCAGCAAAAAGCCAAGTGGGAATTTTTGAAAAACAATCTCTGATTCTTTTTTGACCTTCGAGACGTGATAATGAAAACGGTGCAGAAAAATCTGCACCGTTTTTTATTGCATTAAAGCTGACAAGGCAGAATGACGTGCATGCAAGAAAGCACGCAATAAAGTTGAGTAGTCTTCACTGACAGCAGTCTGCACTGAAGTCCGTGCCTGCAGGGTTTGCCGCCATGCTTTTAGTTTGGGAAGGTCGGTGAAAAATCCGAAATTTGCTATGTGCTCAAACACATCAAAATAGCGAAATACTGGCGCAAATGCCGCATCTACCAGACTGAAGTTATCACCTGAAAAATAACACCCATAGCCTAGCTGTTTTTCCAGTTGTACAAACTTTGTTCTTAACTCGGCGGCCTTGGCATGTAATATCTGCGCATCTGCGGCATTGTAAAAACCGCCTATGCTATTCAGAGTGGCGGAGGAAAATTCTATCCAGGCACGGTGTTGTGCTCTTTCCAGTGCTGCTTCCGGGTGCAGGCGGTGTGGCGTGGTTTCATCGAGGTATTCGCAAATGACTGCTGATTCAAAGATGGCCTGTCCATCTACCAGCAACACTGGCGTCTTGCCCAGTGGTGACACTTGCAGGAACCAGTCAGGCTTGTTCGCCAGGTCTATGTCTATACGTTCAAACTCCAGACCTTTCTCGGCGAGGGTAATGGCCGCACGTTGCACATAAGGGCAAAGCTTGTGGCTGACCAGGGTATATGTATTGCTCATGATTTACCCCTCTCTTATGCCAGTGAAAAGCGTGAACTACGACGCAGGGCAAAAGCACCATCACCGAGTAGCCAGAGCGCGATTGAAGTCACGATCAGAAACACCGGATATTCCCAGCCACCGTTAGGACTGGTATGCACCCAGCCATTGCCAAAATGCACGGTAGCGGCAACTACCATGATGGGTACCAGCGCCAGTGCAACCTGCCGGCTGTAGATGCCGAGTACCAGCGCCACACCGCCGAGTAATTCCAGTGCAAACACGGGATAAGCGAGAAAGCCCGGATAACCTATGCTGATAAAAAACTGCGCGGTGCCGGGCAGGGTAAACACAAACAGTTTCAGCAGGGCATGGGCTATCCACATGATGCCCAGGCTGATGCGCAGCAAAGTGATACCGTAGGCATTGTTGCTGTGGTCTGCAAAGGGATTTGAATGAGTCATTTTGTTCTCCAAAAAAGTGGTTGATGGAGCTACTATATGATTTCGCATTTGCAATGAAAATAGGCGGTAGTGCAAACTATGAATGCAAAAACGCAATACAAGCTAAATGCTGTTGACCTTGAAGTGGTGCTGGCGCTGGTGCGTACCGGCAAGCTGGCTGAGGCGGGAGAACGGCTGGCACTGGATGCATCCACCGTATTTCGCAGTATACAGAAGCTGGAAAAAGGCCTGGGGCAACGCCTGTTTGAACGCTCGCGCACAGGTTATCAGGCCAATGAGCTGGCTCAGGAACTGGCAGTGCATGCAGAGCAAATGGAAGCGCAGCTCGAAGCTGCCCGTTCCGCCATGCAAATGCAGCCAGATCAGGTCGCAGGAGCCGTGCGCATCACAACGACAGATACCATATTGCATGGCTTACTGGCACCTGTCTTGAAGCCTTTGCAACTGCTGCATCCCCTCTTGAGTCTTGATCTGCATGCAGGCAATGAACTGGCCAGCCTGACCAGGCGCGATGCCGATATTGCCATACGGGCAAGCAAGCGGCCACCGCAGCATTTGATAGGCAAGCACCTGGGGCATATACGGGTGGCTTTGTATGCAGGCAAGAGCAGCAAGATAAAGCACTTTGATGCTGACGTCGCCCAGCGACATCACTGGATAGCCCCTGACGATGCCTTGCCAGAACATCCGTCTGTCGTGTGGCGCAAGAAGCAATTCCCAAAGCTGCAGGCGACCTACAAGGTCAATAGCATACTCACCGTGGCAGAGCTGGTGGGACAGGGCTTGGGGCTGGGTATCTTGCCACTATTCCTCGCCCATGGGCGCAAGGATGTAGTGCAACTGAGTGATGTGCTGGATGAATGCCAGACTGAGCTATGGCTGCTCACGCATGCCGAGGCCAGGCATTTGCGCCGGGTGTCGGCGGTGTATTCCTACCTGTCGCAAGAGATGGTCTTGAATTGAAAAAAGCCGCTGTGAGCTTGATCACTCACAGCGGCTTTCTATCGGTAAGACAATATCAGGAAGGGATATTGAAGTCAGCCAGTTTTTTGCTGAACTTGAACAGCCAGATGCGGTTAGGGCGTTCAGTATCTGCACCACGGGCTACGCGCATGGTATTGCCTGCGGTACAGCCCAGTACACCGGCAGTAGTCGTCAGGGCGCCATTGGCATCAACCGTACACTTGGTGACGTCGGCACCAACCACGATAGCACCGCTAGGATCGACGATGACAGTCTTCATGCCAAAGTCATCGTCATTGGTCAGCGCCAGGGTGTTTTCATCGACCAGGGCCAGACCTTCGGCTTTTTCTGTCAGCCAGCCTGCATTGTTCAAATCAAACAACTGGGTTTTCTTTAGCAAAACGATGTCAGCATAATTGACACCATTGACTGCCGCACCTGTCATGCTACTTTTTTCCAGGTCTGTGCTCATGTTGGCGATATCAGTTGCATTGCTCGGTACTTGTACCAGCATCAGCTTGTTGAAGGCCTTGCCATCCGGGCCTGTACCTTGTTCTATGACGATGAATTTGCCATTTCCCAATGACACCATATCACCCAGTTTGGCATTGCCGGTTTTGCCTGCCGTGTATTGCGTGCTGTCGATAGGGTAGGCGTACAGCTTGGTCTTTTCTGTGGTTGGGTCGAACTCTACCCATCGGTTGAACTTCGCATAATCCTTGATGCTTTCACTGGTCGCTGCTGTTGCACCTGGCACGATGTAATTGGCCTTGCCGTCATCGAGAGGGCTTTGCACAAAGCCATTCAATTTGCCAGTGGCGACTTCCAGTGACAGGCCTTCCATGCCGCGATTGGCGCGGCGTTTCAGCAAGACAGCAGGCAGGTCGGCTGCGCCTGTGCCTGGCTGGTATTTTTTCAGGATGACGCCGGTGGCAACATCAATCTTCAAAATGAATGGGCCGTATTCATCAGACACCCAGACTACACTGCGTGCTGCATCATAGACGATGGATTCAGTATCGAGGCCATAGTCGCTAAAGCTTGTCTTGCTGCTGGCATCAAATTTGGCGGCATCATTCAAAGGCACTTCGGCAGAAGAACCGACCTTACCTGCCGCGATAGACAGGCCCGATGCATTGATAGTGGGACTGAACTTGATCGGCGTGCTTGATTTCAGCACAGCGCCATCCTTGCCTATGCTGATCAGGCCAAATGAAGGCGTGAAGCTGGGGGATGGGAAGAATTTGGCATCACTCGTGCCGGTAGCGCCAGGGGTCACGACAGAGTTAGGTACTTTAGGGCCATCGCCGTTAGGACCACGGTCGGTGATGCCATAAAATTCCAGCGAGCCATCAGCGGCCTTGCCCTTGAATGTCAGACCAGAACCATAGGATGGCAAGAAGCCTTTCGGGAATTCTGCCTTGACTGCGGCATTTGTACCTTCATATGGCACGAAGAAATTATCCGCAGCCTGCACCTGATAACGCGTGATGGCAGCGCTGACCGTGCCCAGGGCATTGGTTTGCGTCACGGTATCAACGACAGGTGTGCCGAGCCTGGATGCCATGGTGTCTTCAAAATGTTCGCGTACCAGGGTGCGGCGGTCTGCATCCACGGTGAGTTTCTGGTAATTCGCTGGCAGCTTGGCCAGAGTTGCCGTCAGTGCCGTGTTGAAGTTGGCTGCATTGGCATTGAAATCCAGCGTCTGACCAGCGAGCGCAGCCTTCACTGTAGCAGGTATTTTGATACCTGTAGCAACATCATTGTCTTCATCCAGCAATTGCAGGAATAGCAGGCGGTTGACTACGCTGTCGTCCTTGACGTTGCTGGAATTCGCCAGTGTCAATGGTGTAATGGTCGTGGCGCAAGGAGCAGAGCCGATACCTATGCCACCAACAGAAAACGCAACGGTGTCGCCCACATTGCAGTTAAAACCGCCAGTGGCAGATGTGTTTTGCTTGGTGCCGCCAGCAACAGAATATTCAAGGCCATCCACTGCGGCATCCAGGAATATGCCATTGACCGGTGTAGGCGTGGCAGGTGTGGTGACGACAGCATTATTGCTGCTGCCACCGCAGGCGCTCAGCAGCATGGCGGCAGCCAGGCTACTGAGTATCAGGTTCTTGTTACTTTGCATCATTTGATATGACCTTTTGAATAGATAAATTTGCGTTAAAATTCTTGCCCACGAATTTACTACTGGCATATGACGCAGCAATGACACCATTGGTAGTGCTGTCGTAATGCGAAGGTCACAATTGGCTTTTATAGTGTGCCCACACAAAATCCATGGAGTGCACATCATGATGAAATCTAAGATACGTCGCGCAATATCTGGTCTGGCTTTGACATTGTTGCTGCCATTAGGTCAGGCAATTGCCGCCAGCAATATGGTGCCCGACTATGAAGTCAAATTGCTCATGAACCCGAATGTGGTTCTGGATGCCGATCACAAACTCAAGAGTACGGTACTCAGCACCTTCAGCATGTCAGCGTCCGTGACCAAGATGAATGTGCTGTTCATGGATACCAATGCCAAGGATATCTACGGCAATACCTGGATAGCCCGCATACGCAAGACTGAAGGTGAAAGCGATTTCGAGCTGACCTACAAGAAGCGCTATGCCATAGATAATGGCAATATTACCGAGGCCCTGTATAAAGCCAATGCTGAAGGTTTTGATTCCACTGAAAAGAATTATGAAGCCCAGGTTGAATGGGGCTATCAAAAGAAAACCCTGAGTATCTCCAATAGCAAGACTGACAGCAAATCCGGTTATAGCGGCATGGACTTGCCATCAACCAGCGACTCCCGCAGCCTGATTAAAAAGAATATCCCTGGCAAGATGGATAACTGGCTGTATAGCGGCTGGGGCAAATCCATGCTCGATAGCTCGCGCAAGTATGGCCCCATCCTTGCTAAGCGCTCAGTCGGCAGCTGGAGTGGGCTCAAGCTATACATCGAAGTCTGGCCTATCCTGAACCAGGCTGGTACAGGTACTGACTACATTGTTGAGGCCTCTTTCAAGACCACGAGCGAAGCAACAGCATCAGCCAAGCATGATGAATTGCAGGCTTATCTGATTTCGCGTGGATGGTTTGTGGCAGAAGATTCGCTGAAGACCCAGCTCATCATGGATAGGTACTAAGGACTTACACAAAATTGTCCCAGAAAGGCGTAGCGACGAAGACAGTACTTTAGTACGGCTAGGCGCTGCAACGCAGCTGGGGCGGTTTTGTGTAAATCCGCTAAGAATCTTTAAGGCCTTGCCAGCGTGGCGTCAGTTCATGCGGCAAGGCAAACATATCGAGTACGCGACCAAGTGTGTGGTCAACCATCTCTTCTATGCTTTGCGGGCGGTGGTAAAAACCGGGCAGGGGTGGGAAGATGATGCCGCCCATTTCTGTCACGGCTGTCATATTGCGCAGGTGTGCGAGGTTGAAGGGTGTTTCGCGCACCATCAAAACCAGGCGGCGGCGCTCTTTCAAGACTACATCGGCAGCACGGGTGATGAGATTGTCTGACAGCCCATGTGCCACGGCTGCCAGGGTTTTCATCGAGCAGGGCGCGATGACCATGCCGTCTGACAAGAACGAACCGCTGGCAATACTGGCACCGACATCGCGTACATTGTGTACGACATCGGCCAGGGCTTCTACATCCTTGCGCTTCAAGTCCATTTCCTGGTGCAGGTTCAGTACACCTGCTTCTGAAATCAGCAAATGGCTTTCCACACCAGAAATATTGCGCAAGACTTGCAGCAGCCGCACACCATAGATGGCACCTGTTGCACCGGTAATGGCAACAATCAGGCGCTTGGGGGCTGCGGCGTCAGTCATGCTTTGCTTAGTCTTTCAGCAAAGTCTGCAATTCGCCGCTGTCAAACATTTCATTCATGATGTCAGAGCCACCAATGAATTCGCCTTTGACATACAACTGCGGTACGGTAGGCCAGTTGGAAAAGTCCTTGATGCCCTGGCGCACTTCCGGGTCTTCCAGTACATTCACGGTGACCATGTTTTGCACACCACAGGCTTTCAGCAACTGAATTGCACGGCCAGAAAAGCCACATTGTGGGAACTGGGCAGTACCCTTCATGAACAGAACTACAGGGTTTCCGGTAACAGTTTCTTTGATCCAGCTTTGTACGTCGCTCATGGCTATCTTCCTAAATCAGTAATTATGACTAATACCAGCATTATAGTAGAAAGCCCCTTGCAGTGTCGTTGAGCTTAGGCAAGGGGCAAAAAGAAGGGGGGAGATCTTTGATTGATTGATACCAAAAAGGATTTGTTTGCAATTAACTATCTTGTTTTGCGCAATGGTCTGGTATTGATCGCATTTTTACGTAATAAAGTGATCCAATTATTTAAAAATTTCTGAAAATGGCCTGCCGTCAGCTTGTGTGATAACTCGTTTGAGTAGCAGTTTGCCGAATTTGTCGTAATTTAATTGCAAGGACTCATCTCCAGGCGGGAATAACGGCCATCCGCCTGAATCTACTGAGCGTGATACATACACCCACCAAGCGACAGTATCCTTACTTTTATCTTGCTCTTCAGGAGTAATAGCATAGTGACATGTAAAATTTTTTCGAGTGCAATAGTCTTTTGAGTGCGATTGGGCCAATTGCTTAATTTGATGTTCGTCAACGATTTCAAGGGCAAATGATGGCAATGCCGTCAGGAAAGTGCATACAATAAAAATTAATTGCTTCATGGTTTATTGAAAAATGAGCTGCATAGTTGGCCAGCATCAATATAAAAAATAAACGATAACATTTCATCGATCTGTTTTGCCATAGATATTATTAAGCTTCTTCAATATCAGTTTTCATTAGTGTTACATTAAGACCTTAGAGCAATAGCCTAGAGCCGATAAATCGGCCATGTCTCTGGAGACCCGTATGCAAATGCGTGACACTCGAATTTCCTCGGGGCAAGTAAAGCCTGGCCCTGGCATAAGTCCTGCATCATCTGCCCGCATGATGATAGAACAGGCACATGAACGCTCAGCTGCCTATGGCTTGCCGCGCACGGCTACGCCAGACTATGGCCCGCTGGGCAAGACGGATCTCAAGACCCTGCTGGAACAAAACCGGGTCTTGCACCAGCATGCCTTGCCCGTCATGGAAAACCTGTATGAGCAAATAATTAACACGCACAATATGGTCATTCTGACCGATGTGAATGGGCTCATTATCCATACGCTTGGCGATGCGGATTTTCTGGAAAAAGCGGACAGGGTAGCCCTCAGCCCCGGTGTCACCTGGTCTGAGCGTAGCAAAGGCACCAATGCCATAGGCACGGCCATTGCCGAAAAAACACCCACCATCGTCCATGCCGACCAGCATTATCTCGAAGCCAACAATTTTCTGACTTGCTCTGCTGCACCTATCTTTGATGTCATGGGCAATGTCATCGGTGTGCTGGATGTGACGGGTGACCAGCATAATTTCCACAAGCACACCATGGCCCTGGTGCGCATGTCGGCGCAGATGATAGAAAACCAGTTGTTTGCCTCTTCTTTTCAGGATGCCATCAAACTCAGTTTTCATAGCCGCCCGGAGTTTTTGGGCACCCTGATGGAGGGCATCGCCTGCTTTGACAATGATGGCCGTTTTTTATCGGCCAGCCGCAGTGGATTGTTCCAGCTGGGTTTGCCACTATCTGCTTTGCAAACGCACACTTTCAGTTCCCTGTTTGGTTTGCCTGTATCAGCTTTGCATGAACACTACCGCACCGCGACACCGGGTTTGCTGACGCTGTGCCTGCACAATGGTGTGCGTGTGTATGCCAAAAGCCAGAGCCTCAAGCGTCCTTCAGCCGCTGCCAGGCATGTGCTGGACAATGCACGTGAACCGCAGTCGGTAGAAGTCAAATCCAAGCTATCGAGCCTGCATTATCTGGATACCGGCGATGAGCAACTTGCCCGCGCCATCGATAAGCTCAAACGCGTCATAGGTCGTGATATCTCGATACTGGTGACGGGTGAGACTGGCACAGGCAAGGAATTGCTGGCTCAGGCTGTGCACAATGATTCACCGCGTAAATCCGGCCCTTTTGTTGCCGTGAATTGTGCATCCATACCAGAAACCCTGATTGAATCAGAACTGTTCGGCTATGAAGATGGCGCATTCACCGGTGCGCGCAAGAAGGGCAATATAGGCAAGATCTTGCAGGCGAATGGCGGTACGCTATTTCTCGATGAAATCGGTGACATGCCACTGAATCTGCAAGCCCGTTTGCTGCGGGTCTTGCAGGAACGCATGGTGACACCTCTCGGCAGCAGCAAATCCATCCCTGTCAACCTCGCCCTGATCTGCGCCACCAACCGCAACCTGCGCGAGATGATAGGCAAAGGCGAATTCCGTGATGACCTGTATTACCGTTTGAATGGTCTGGTAGTGCGCTTACCACCCTTGCGTGAACGCACAGACCTTGATGTCGTGATAGCTAAAGTCCTGGCGACAGAAAGCGAAGGCAGGCAATACAGGATAGCGCCTGCAGTCATGCAGTTATTTCATGCCCATGGCTGGCCAGGCAACTTCCGCCAGTTGACGAATCTCCTGCGCACCGCCATCGTCATGACGGACGCCGATATGGAAATCCGTCTCGAACATTTGCCCGAGGATTTTCTGGAAGATATGGATGTGGTACTGAAACCCGCAGCCATGGCTTTGAGTCAAACACCAGCCAGTCTCGATGCGCTGGAAATGGATGCGATACAACAGGCCCTGCAACAACATCAGGGTAATGTTACTGCTGCGGCCAGGGCGCTGGGTGTATCGCGTAATACAATTTACCGCAAGCTGGCGGCTTTGAAGAGTGATTGATCAAGCTTGCGGGCCGTGCAAGACCGCAATACCAAGCAAATCATTTTCTTCATCCGTGAACAGGCGCGAGCGCGTCAGGAAGCGCTTGCCGGTGCCATTGTCGAGTGAAAACATGCCACCCATGCCTGCTACCACATCAATGATCAATTGCGTGTGCCGCCAGTATTCAAACTGATCACTTCCCATATAAAACGGCGTGCCATCCAGATCACCCAGATACACATCGGCATCACCTATGCCATATTCATTCCGGGCATAACACAGAGGTGAACTGCCATCACAGCAGCCGCCAGACTGGAAAAATAATAGCGGGCCGTATTTGGTTTGCAGCGTGCTGATAAATTCGAGTGCTGCAGGTGTGGCGGTAACGCGGGCGGGTGTGTTGGTCATTGTTCTCTTTTTCCCGAAGATTTTTTGTTATGCCATTTCGCAAGATCGAGATACAAATTCCCTCCCTTTCAAGGGGAGGGCTAGGGTGGGGATGGGTTTCGTTTGATTAACTGCAAATCAAATTACGGCCGAACCCCATCCCTATCCCAACCTTCCCCTTGAAGGGGAAGGAGCTATGCCCGGCACTTTGGAAATATCCAGATAATACTTTAATGACTACTAAAAGAACCCCATCGCATTCGGGTTATAGCTCACCAGCAGGTTTTTAGTCTGTTGATAGTGATCCAGCATCATCTTGTGATTCTCGCGTCCTATGCCGGATTGTTTATAACCACCAAATGCCGCATGTGCAGGATACAGGTGGTAGCAATTGGTCCAGACGCGGCCAGCTTCGATGGCGCGGCCCACGCGGAAGGCGCGTGAGCCGTCGCGTGTCCACAGGCCAGAACCCAGACCGTACAAGGTGTCGTTGGCAATTGATATCGCCTCTTCTTCATCCTTGAAGGTAGTGACCGATACGACAGGGCCAAAGATTTCTTCCTGGAAGATGCGCATCTTGTTGTGGCCCTGAAAGATGGTAGGCTTCACGTAATAACCCTTGGCCAGGTCACCATCAAGTACATTTCTTTCACCGCCTATCAAGAGTTGCGCACCTTCCTGTTTGCCTATGTCGAGGTAAGACAGGATCTTTTCCAGTTGTTCCTGTGAAGCCTGCGCACCTATCATGGTGGTGCTGTCGAGAGGGTTACCCTGCTTGATGGCCGCCACACGCTTGATGGCCCTGGCCATGAACTGGTCATAGATAGATTCCTGTATCAGCACGCGTGATGGACAGGTGCAAACTTCGCCCTGGTTCAGCGCGAACATGGCAAAACCTTCCAGGCATTTGTCGAAAAAGGCATCGTCCTGATCCAGGACGTCGGCGAAGAAAATATTCGGTGATTTTCCACCAAGTTCCAGCGTGACAGGGATGATGTTTTGCGATGCATACTGCATGATCAGGCGACCAGTGCCGGTTTCACCAGTGAAGGCAATCTTGGCAATGCGCTTGCTGGATGCCAGAGGTTTACCCGCTTCCAGACCAAACCCATTGACGATATTCAAGACGCCGGGTGGTAGCAGGTCCTTGATCAAATCAATCAACACCATGATGGATGCTGGTGTTTGCTCTGCCGGTTTGAGGACGATGCAATTGCCTGCGGCCAGTGCCGGTGCCATCTTCCACACCGCCATCAGTATAGGGAAATTCCATGGAATGATCTGCCCAACCACGCCCAGCGGTTCATGGAAGTGATAGGCATAAGTTTGGTCATCGATTTGCGCGACAGTGCCTTCCTGCGCCCTTATGCAGCCGGCGAAATAGCGGAAGTGATCAATCGCCAGAGGAATATCCGCCGCCATGGTTTCGCGTATGGGTTTGCCATTGTCTATGGTCTCTGCCGTTGCCAGCAGGCTGAGGTTGGCTTCCATGCGGTCTGCAATTCTATTCAGGATGTTCGAGCGCTCAGCAAGCGAGGTCTTGCCCCATGCCTTCTTGGCGGCATGGGCGGCATCGAGTGCCAGTTCCACGTCTTCTGCGGTTGAACGCGCGACTTCGCAAAAAGCCTGGCCGATGACGGGGCTGATATTCTCGAAATATTCACCCTTGACCGGGGCCACAAATTTGCCGCCTATGAAATTATCGTAGCGTTTGGCGAAAGGATTGCTGATACCGAGTTTGCTGATGTCTGCCATGTTCATGATGGTGGTCTCCGTTGTTTATTAGATGGTGTGCATAAGCTGCGACACGGGGATAACAACGCAAACGGCGTGCCATGGCTAAAATATTTTCCTTGCGGAAAAATACAGCAGGTACAGATTAGCGAGGGAGAAGGTGCAGAGGGAGAATGACTGCCGATGCTAATGACGGATTTGCGGAGGAGAGAGGAATGACAAATCAAGGTGTCACATTATTTCGCAACACAGATCAGACTGTCACAATTTGGGACAGTCTGATCAACTAGTCTATTTCTTACTTATTACTTACCCACGCAATTTCGCAAACGCCGCAGCCATCGCATTACCAGCGGGTGCTGGTGCCTGGGCTTGCGAGCGGTGTTGATTGAGGCGCTTGGCGTCGTTACGGTCGCCACGTTGTTCAGGCTTGCTGCCAGCGACAGGTGCTGCATCGGTCAGGCGCATGGTCAGGGCGATGCGCTGGCGTTTGACATCGACTTCCAGCACTTTCACCTTGACGACCTGGCCAGCCTTGACGACTGTATGCGGGTCTTTGACGAAGGTGTTGGACAAGGCAGAGATATGTACCAGGCCATCCTGATGCACACCAATATCAACGAAAGCACCAAAGGCGGCAACGTTAGTAACTACGCCTTCCAAAATCATATCAGGGCGCAAATCCTTGATTTCTTCCACGCCATCCTTGAAGGTGGCGGTCGTGAATTCAGGACGCGGGTCACGGCCTGGTTTTTCCAGCTCGCCGATGATGTCGGTGATGGTCGGCACACCAAATTTTTCATCAGCGTATTTGGCTGGATTCAAAGACTTCAACAAACCAGCATCACCGATGACGCCCTTCACATCCTTCTTGATATCAGCCAGGATTTTTTCTACCAGTGGATAAGATTCAGGGTGGACTGCAGATGCATCAAGCGGGTTGCTGCCATTCATGATGCGCAGGAAACCGGCTGCTTGCTCGAAAGTCTTGTCACCCAGACGCGGTACTGCACGCAAGTCTGAACGCGAGTTGAACATACCCTTGGCATCGCGGAAATTAACGATGCTTTGCGCCACGCTGGACGACAGGCCAGACACACGCGCCAGCAAAGGAGCAGAAGCCGTATTCACATCGACACCAACCGCATTCACACAATCTTCAACGACGGCATCGAGCGAGCGCGCCAGTTGTGACTGGCTGACATCATGCTGGTACTGACCAACACCGATGGACTTGGGATCAATTTTCACCAGCTCAGCCAGCGGGTCTTGCAGGCGACGGGCAATTGATACCGCACCACGGATGGAGACGTCCAGGTCAGGCAATTCCTTGGAAGCAAATTCAGAAGCGGAATACACCGATGCACCGGCTTCAGAGACCACGATCTTGGTCAGCTTGAGTTCAGGCTTGAGCTTGATCAAATCGCCGGCCAGCTTGTCGGTTTCACGCGAAGCCGTGCCATTGCCGATGGAGATCAGCGATACATTATGCTTGGCTGCCAGTTGCGCCAATACATGCAGCGAACCATCCCAGTCATTGCGCGGCTGATGCGGGTAAATGGTCGCATGCTCAACGACCTTGCCAGTGGCATCCACGATCGCTACTTTGACGCCGGTACGCAGACCAGGATCAAGACCCATGGTGGCGCGTGGGCCGGCAGGTGCTGCCAGCAGCAGGGCTTTGAGGTTGCGGGCAAATACATTGATGGCTTCAATTTCTGCGGTTTCGCGCAGCTTGCCCATCAGCTCAGTATCGAGATGCATGAAGACTTTAACGCGCCAGGCCCAGCGTACTGTATCGACCAGCCATTTGTCGGCCGGGCGGTCTTTCTGGCTGACGCCAAAGCGGGCAGCGATGCGGCTTTCGCATGGGTTCAGCGGTGCATCCCATTTTGGTTTTTCTTCTTCGCTATCCAGACGCAGAGTCACAGTCAGCATTTCTTCGCGGCGGCCACGGAACAGGGCCAGGGCGCGGTGAGAAGGGATAGTGCCCAGGGTTTCTGAATAATCGAAGTAATCGGCGAATTTTTCACCGGCTTCTTCTTTGCCAGCAACGACCTTGGATTCCACGATGCCGTGGTCATTCAGGTATTCACGCAGGGCTTGCAACAGGGTCGCATCTTCGGCAAAGCGTTCCATCAGGATCTGGCGTGCACCGTCAAGGGCTGCCTTGGCATCTGGCACGCCTGGGTTGTCGCCATTGTCGGTAGTGAAGGCTGGCTTCAGGTAATTCGCAGCTTCGGTATCCGGGTTCAGCATAGGGTCGGCCAGCAAGGCATCGGCCAGTGGCAGCAAACCAGCTTCAACGGCGATCTGGGCCTTGGTGCGACGCTTGGGTTTATACGGCAGGTACAAATCTTCGAGGCGGGTCTTGTCTTCGGCATGGGTGATGGCGTCCAGCAGCACTGGCGTCATCTTGCCCTGTTCTTCTATCGAAGCGATGATGGCGGTACGGCGGTCTTCCAGCTCGCGCAGGTAGCGCAGGCGCTCTTCCAGCAGGCGCAGCTGTATATCATCCAGGCCACCAGTCACTTCTTTACGGTAACGGGCGATAAACGGGACGGTTGCACCTTCGTCCAGCAAGGCAACAGCAGCAGCAACCTGAACTGGCTTGGCTACCAGTTCTACGGCAAGTCTTTGTTCAATCGAAGGCAACATAAATCCAGAATCCAGACATAAAAAAAGCAATCAAGGCGCAGATGATACGCAATTTGTGACTTTGCGCCAGTCTTGACAGCAGAAGAGACTAGGGTTAGAACTTCAAAGTTGCCTGAATTGCATATTAAAAAGAGATGTCGGGCAGCGATAAACAGGTTGTTTATCAATTACTTATCGCAGTCTTTTCATTTTGAGTTTTACTTACCAAGTTTTACAGGATTTAGTTTTACTAGTGTTAAAGTTGGCTTTATTGCTGCTTATTTTGCCACTTATCTTAAGAAATTATGGACACCACTTTCTTTCATTCGAGCTGGAATTTATATCCATCTGTTTTCCAGGTAATCGTTGCCGCGATGTTGATTGCACCGGCTTCAGCTGTATTTGCAGTCGAAGATTGCGAGCTGAACAAGGAATCAGTCAATCCGGCCAATGGCTATACCACGGCAGGCAAGACCGGCATGATGAAGTGCAAGGATAGGGATAGCGGCAAGCTGGTGCGCGAGCAGGAATTGCGCGCCGGTGTCTATGTCGGGCTGGTGCGCTATTACAAGGATGGCTTGCTGTTTAAGGAATACAGCGTCAATGAAAAAGGCAATGCTGACGGCAAATTGCGGGAGTTTGCACCGAATGGACAGTTGATCCTGGAAGAAAACAATGTCAATGGAAGCACCCGTGGTCTCTTGCGTGCCTGGTATCCGAATGGTGTATTGCGGCGCGTGGCATTCATAGGTGAGGGGCCGCGTGACAAAGCCTCTGTCAAATATACGCAAGACAAGCAACTGAGTGAACTCGAATGTGGCGACAAACCCCTGCTGGCACCACATGTCAACGATGCAGCATTGTGTGGTTTCCAGGGCAAGACTTCAGTGGTGCAATTGTTTTCTGAAAGTGGCAAGCTCAAGAGCCAGTTCAGCTTTCTTGCAGGCTTGAGCCAGCAGAGTACCTACTTCCATGACAATGGCAAGCCTGATACGGTCGATGAGCTCGGACCAAAGCAGAAAACGCGTAAGGTCTATTCCGACAAAGGTGTTTTGCGCAAGGAAACCACCTGGAATGTCACGGAAAAACCGGCAACCATAGAGCGTGAAATTGAATATCACGAGAGTGGATCAAAAGTGCGTGAACAACTGTATGCGTTGACTGAAAAAGAGGGGCGTCGCCAGAACCGCCTGATTGCCGACAACAGTTTTTATCTGAATGGCCAGCCCAAACGCAGTGAAAAATACACCGTCGAAGGCAAGGACGACGTCAAGGAAGTGCGCAATTATTTTGATAATGGCAAACTATCCAGTCTTGAGCGCTATGTCTATGAAGGCCGCTACCGCGAACGCCCGATTGGTGTGCATCAGAGCTTTGCGCAAAATGGCACGCTGGTGCGTGAGTCCCATTATGATGACCGTGGCCGCATACAGCGCGAGCGTAGCTGGGATGACAGCGGTAAATTGCTTGCTGATGACCAGGTCTATGAAGATGGGTCGCGCAAGGCGTTTTCAAAATAATGTTATTACACTGCTGGGTATGCGTTTCCCGTAATGCTCACTGCTTTTCATAATAATTATCTTGACTTGTTCTGGCACCAAAGTACAACCAATGTCATGGCAATTTTTCTGTGCTAGAGGCTTAATTTTGCAATTAAATTTTTTTCAGTGGTCATGCTTGAAGCTCCTTCCCCTTCAAGGGGAAGGTTGGGATGGGGATGGGTTTCTTCTGCAAATTAAGTAACGGTCACTTGACCGAAATCCATCCCCACCCTAGCCCTCCCCTTGAAAGGGAGGGAATCTGTCCGTCATTTTTTGTCAAGCACATTATTCCGGACAGCAGTGCTACGATGCTGGAATCCATGTTGAAGTACAGACTCGCGCTTTCTGATATGCCTGGGCTATTCATGAAATTGGCAGCCATGATGCTAGGTTGCCTGCTGTGCGCTTGTAGCGTTGCTGACTTGCGGCGTGAACAGCTAGCAGTCAATGTCCATCAATTCCAGTTCAGGGATGGTGGCAAGGCGATTTATTTTGACATGGACAGAAAGCCCTGGCAGCAACAGGACATGGATGCGCCTTTGCGCAATGTGATCTTTGTGATCTCTGGGTCAGACTGTGTCAGCATGGGGCCGTTTCTGCCACAGTATTTTTCTGGCCTCGAAGGCGAGAGTGGCCGCACGCGGATTTTCATCATGCACAAGCGCCATATCTTGCCGGGCTCGAACGGTACCTCTTGCGGTGCTGCCTACAAGCTTGCAGATCATCCATCTCGCTGGCAAGCTGATCAACTGGAATTCATACGTGCGCAAATGGCGGGCCTGCAAGCGCAAGGAAATATGCCGCAACGCCTGATCATCATGGGTATCTCCGAAGGGGCAGAACTGGCACCCACACTGGCACAGCAACTACGGGCAACGCACCTGATTTTATTGTCGCATACTGGCATGAATGCGCTGGATGTGTATGGCGCTCTGGCGAAGCAAAATCCTGCAATGCTGCCTGCCTGGCAGCAATTACAGACTGGCTTAAGTGTTACGCCAGCCGATCCCGATACTGTTCAAATACATGGCCGCAGTTGGCGTTACTGGTCAGAGATTGCGGCCATTCCACAAACCGCCAATCTGCTGGCGCTGGACATACCCATATTGCTGGCGGCAGGAGATGCTGACCCGGTAATTCCGGTCAATGCGTTTGCGCAGTTGCAGCAACGGTTTCAGGCCGCAGGAAAAACCATAGACATACGACGCTTCCCCGATGCTGGACACAGCCTTGCTACGAAAGACAAAAACTATTTACCTGACTTTATGCATCAGATGGATTTGTGGCTACTTGAACATTAGTCTTGCTGTAATTTTCTTGATCTTCAGCAATTCATATCGAAACAGTATTCATTTTCCTTCATTTCATTACAACTAGTTACAAGAACTTTTGATTTGTAGCAGTAAACGGCATGACAAAAAAACAAAGCCTTACTATACTTGGTGGTTATGCGTACGCGTGGGTATTTCCATGCGTGCGTTTTGCATTTCCTCTTACACAAGCTCATCAATAATGATAACTATGCGCCTAAAAGCCTTTACCCTGACACCTGTTGTTGCCGCACTTGTGCTGACTGGTTGCGTGACTACGCCTACGCATGACAGTAAAGTTGCTGCCTCACTTTCCGTTGCAAAATCTGGCCAGATTGATGAAGCAATCAGGCAGGTAGAAGCGCAAACGCAAGGCAATAACAAAACCGACTTGCTGTTGAATCTGGAAAAGGGTGAATTGTTGCGCGTAGGCAAGCGCTATAAGGACAGCCTGGACGCTTTTGACGTGGCCGATGCCAAAGTAAAAATCTGGGAAGAAACTGCCAAATCCTCACCTCAAAAACTCATGGGCCAGATTGGCGCTACCATCATGGGTGATGCCAGCCGCGACTATGAAGGCCAGGACTATGAAAAAGTCATGCTGACCACGCGCATGGCCATGGACAGGCTGAACCTGGGTGACCTCGATACTGCCCGCGTTGATATCAAACGCACGCATGAGCGTGAAGCCGTTATTGCAGAATTCCGCGCTAAAGAAACAGCCGAAGCAGAGAAAGAAGCCAAGGACAAAGGCGTCAGTTCCACCGGCAAGGAACTCAATGGCTATCCGGTAGAAACCCTGAACGACCCTGAAGTGCTGAAACTGAAAAACGGTTATCAGAATGCCCTCAGCCACTATCTCGCAGGTTTTGTTTATGAAGCCCTGAATGAGCCTGGCCTGGCTGCTCCTGGTTACCGCAAGGCGATAGAATTGCGCCCTGACCTGCCAGTGCTCGAAGATGGCCTGAAAGGACTGGATCAGCGCACCAGCTTTCGCCGCAAGAAAGGCGTGACGGATGTACTGTTCATTATTGAGGCTGGTAATTCACCTGCTCGCCAATCCAAGAAGATTGCCTTCCCAATACCTACTGGCCGTGGCCTGGTGACGATATCATTTGCTTTCCCGGTGATTTACCCTGATCCGAATGCACCTGTCATCAACAGTATCCGTGTTGGTAATCAAATGCTGCCTACCGCGCTGGTCACTGACTTCAACGTCATGGCACGTAAGGCCTTGAAAGATGAATTGCCAGGTATTTATACACGTGCTGCGGTGCGCGCCATTACCAAGGGTCTGGTGCAGGACCAGGTGAACAAAAACTTTGGTGCACTTGCAGGCCTGGCAGCCAATCTGGCGGTTGCTGTGACTGAGAGTCCGGCAGATGACCGTATGTGGCGCAGTTTGCCAGACCGCGTGTTTGTCGCCCGTGCATTTTTGCCGCCAGGCGATTATGATTTGAATTTTGGTAACCGTGGAGAGGCGAGCAAGATCACGGTTGATGGCCGCTACATGGTGGTTCCTGTGCGCGTATACCAGGACAAGACTTACCTGGGTGACCTTGCAAAATTTGGCAGCGTGACGCCTGTGGCACAATTGCAGGCCGAGCCAGAAACCAAAGCGGCAGAAGCACCTAAGCCACCTGTCAAGGGCAAGCAAGCAGTCAAGGCAAAACCTGTAGTGAAAGCCAATGCCGCAACGGCCAACACCAGTACAGTCAGCACCACCGGCACCAAATCCAACTGATTTATAGGATAGAAGAGGATATATGAAACTGATTTCCAAACAATTTGCAGCATGCACCGCTTTGCTGGCTGCATGTGTTGCTACCCCCGTCTTTGCCCAGGATATCCCGAATGCATCTTCGCCCGGTATTGCTGCCAAACTGATGGTGCGTGGCACGCTCGAAGGTGTGCAGGTGACTGATCTGCGTTCACAACGCAAGAATGATGTCATGGTCGTGCAGGCCGAGATGGTCAACCTGACCAACCGCGATGTCCGTGTGTATTACCGTTTCCGCTGGACTGATGCGGCAGGCATGCAGGTAGGTGACGGCGAAGTCTGGAAACCATTGATGATACTGGGCCAGCAAAGCCAGTTCGTCAAAGGCACGGCTTACGGTCCGCAAGCGACGGATTTCAGGATAGAACTCAGCGCAGAACCACGCTAATCACCAATAGTGAAATAGTGAACAGTAACAAGATTATTTTTACGGAGTACATATGAAACGCATTTCCTCACTGTCCAAAAGCTGCGCGCTCGTCGTCTTGCTTGGCCTCTCACTGACTGCCTGCCAGACCAGGTTGTCCCAGCCTACAGTCAGCCTGGCTCGCCAGGTTAGTTATGGCGACAATAAGGCGGTAGAAACGGTCACCAATGAGTTTGGTTCTACTGACCTGCAAATGATTGCAGAAAAAATGGTCGGTTCCCTGCTGGAAGACCCGGTACTGGCAAATCGCCCGACCATGACTTTGGCTGGCGTACGCAACAAGACCAGCGAATACATCGATACCAAATCCATCATGAACAGTATTCAGACTGCATTGGTGAAAAGCCGCAAGGTGAAATTCACCCGTAGCGCTGATGAAATGCAGCAAGGCGTTGATGAGTTGCAACGTCAAAATCAAAGCGGTTTGTATAAAGCCCAGGGCAAGGCAAAAATCGGCAATATGGCTGCTGCCAAATATTCCCTGGAAGGCGAGATCGTTTCCATCGTCAAGCAAAATGCCAATACCAAAGACGTGTTCTACAAAATGACTTTGAAATTGTATGACGTCGAAGAAGGCTCCATCGAATGGCAAGACGAAAAAGAAATTCGTAAAACTTCCAAGCGTTAATCTCAGGCTTTACTCTGAAGCGCAATTCTGAAGCGCTATTCATTCAAAGAGGCAATACGATGTTGAATCTGAAAAAACTGATGGCAGGTTTGTTCTGCTCTGTAGCGGCATTTTCTGCCGTTGCCGCTGAACAAAGAATGACCATCCCAAAAATTGCGGTGACTGACCTGACCTATGAAGAAAAAGTCAGTGAATATTTCCGTGTGGTTTCTGCTTCCAGCAAGAGCAGTGTCAAGGGCAGCTATAGTGAACGTGAAACCGATCACAGCTATTCCCAGCGTGGCAATGTGAACGCAAAGAGCGAAAGCAATTACTACGAAGCCGAAGGTTTCTACACCTATATCGATCGTGGTGAATTGAAGACTTATACTGCTGACCTCAAGGGTGCATTGATCAAGGGTGGTGGTGTTTCCCTGGTGCAGGCACGCCCTTATGTCGGCAAGCCCATGGAAAAAATCTATGACATCATAGGCCGTATCAAGCAGGGCATGTACCCTGGTGCTGATTATGTCTTGTTTGGTACTGTAAGCAATATCCAGTTCCGCCAGGAGAGTAATCAGCTGCAATACGGTAACTCCATGACAGCCAGCCTGTCGCTGGACCTGGTTGCCGACTTTAGTCTGATCAATACCAAGACCTATGAAATCAAGGCAGCTTTCAGCGCCAGCGGTTCTGGCGTCGATACCAAGATCATCAGCCGTGCCGGTGACCGTGTCGTGTTTAGCCGTGGCAAGGTCATGCAAGAGACTTCCCGCAGCCTGGCTGATGCAGCCTATGATGAGTTGCTGGTACAGTTCGGTGCACCACGCGGCGCCAACCGTGGCCAGTATGGCCGTGTGCAAAATGGCCAACCTGTTGTGCCTGTGCAAAATACTGAGCCGGTCACTGTGTATAAATAATTTGGTGGTAATGCATTAGCGGAAAAGCCTGGCTGTTGCCAGGCTTTTTTCTTTTATCTGACTATTTAGTATATTCATTTCCCCAGCATGTTGACGACACAGACGTGCAGATTGCTTGTGAGTCTGATATCGGATTAATTTATCTCAGAAGCTTGGATAAGTCGTTTATGCATGAATTTTTGTAGTTTGGACGTAGACTGTAGTAATGTTGTACCTGCGTCATCTTTTGCGCAAAAATCTTCAAAGTCAGTTTTTTTAAAATTTACTTTTCCCTTGCACTAAACCCGCCTGCGGCTTGTACTAAGCTGGGATAATATTTGTATTGCGTCAATACATTCGGACTTATGTCCCGACTCAATCCATTAAAAATAATATCTTTAGGAAAATAAAAATTATTGATATTTCTTGCTTGTGTCATCCAGTCATCATCGGATAATTTGAATAGCGCCAAATATTCCATAGCAATAGCATCTACGAACATGTATGTAGTTGCTCCATTTCCACTATGAATATTATGAATCGCCCCTCCTGAGTTACTAATATTTTTTAGATCATCAATATCTAAAGACGGATTGATATTGCCGACAGCGACTATCTTTTTGTACGCCATAGGATTTTTTTGCCATATTACAGCTAAAAAAATGAGAAAAAAGACATGTATCCTTTTTCCTTGCAGTGAGAGCAAAGCTGCTTCAAGAATTGCTCCCACCTGAGCTTGATCACGTAATGTTAGGTTAAACATTTCTGCATGTTTTTCTAACACAAAAGAAAAAATGTTTTCGACAACTTCATTTGTGGATAGAGTTTGTGGAAACTCAGGCAGATACTGCAAACCAAAAACAATTTCTTGCAATTTGGGTAAAGGTAATTTTTTCACAATCGCCGCTAAAAATTGTGCATTGCTAGGATCGCTCAAAGCATACTGCAAATCAAAGAAGCGCTTCAAATAAGTCTGGCCATCAAATTCGCTTCCATACACTGCTTTAACGGAGTGCGCCAATTGCTCGACATTGGTCGCAATCACAAAATAAACGCCAGGAACGCCGAACAAATGCTTGATGCCCTCTAGAAGCTCAATGGCATAACTGGGTCGGCATCTATCGAGTTCATCTACAAAAATAATGATAGGTAATTGAATTGATTGCTTCTCCAACTCCTTGATCAGTAAGCTTAGTTTTTGTTTGAAGCTGGCAATCGACTGAGCCTGTAAAAAAATCTGTGTAAGTTCTCCCGGAACTATTGGTGAGCGTTGATGCGCTCCCCAAATTCTATATCAAAGCGATTCAATGCCTGTCGCCAGTGTTGTATAGGCATGGTCCATTTCTT
>NZ_JBMPPJ010000028.1:0-74624 GCF_049339865.1 Undibacterium sp. TC9W
GCACCAACCTGACCGCCTCAATCTTGAATTCCTGCGAATAGCGTGCTCGTTTGTTTTGTGACATGCTTCTCTCCTTAACTGAATTTTAAACCCTCAGTAAGGGATACGTTTTATGCGGGCAAGCTCATTATGCTTTGCATATTAAGAAGACTGGGTTTTCAATATCCTTTGCGATAAAGATTTCTGACATTAGTACCAACTCATTTTGCAGTGTCGTCCGAATTTGAAATACTATTCAGTTAGAAAAGGGATAGTCTTCACTACGTGTGTTGATATAAAAATGTGAGAAAGATCAGTGAAAAAACTAAAGGACCAGATACTAGGTGACCTAAGTTATGAATATGCTTGGACTCGGCCATATCATTGTATTTTCTTGGGTAAAAAAGTAAGCGTTAACCTTGTTGTATCTTGTGATGAAGGTGATGAAATCGATTATAGTCAGCGAGAGGCTTTTCAGCGGTTTGACGAAAAAGCAGACGCATTTCTAGCGCAAGCTGAGGAGGCCATATTTGATTACTACCAAAATAATTGTCAGGAATATAGAGAAAGGTTTGGCATTGAATTTGCTGATGAGATGGCTCCAATTATTCACAGTCAATCACAACTAGGTAATGTCGTTTTTTTCACTGAAATTTTCATCAAGCAGTCATTTGGCGTAAATGAAAGAATAGTTGGCTTGCTTTATGACTGTTCGTGGGAGCCGTCGCTGGGATTGGCAGTAAAATTTGTTGACGAATGTTTGGATGAAGTAGGAGTTCAGGACATAGTTCTTTGATGTTTTCTATGTGGTCAGGGGCAATTCAGCTGTCCTGTATTGCTAGGACAACGGGCGATTGCACACGGCTAATCGCCCCTACTATCATGTAGCGGTTAAAAATTTTTTTCGCCTTACTTTACTCCGCCTGATAAACCCACTTCCCACCCTTGATCTGCACCATGACACGCGCCCTTTGATCCAGGCCCAAGTGATCTGCTTTGCTCATGTTGACAACACCGTTGGTTGTTGCCAAGCCTTGTGTCGCTTCGAGGGCATCACGCAAGGCTGCGCGGAATTCTGCTGTGCCGGGGGCGGCTTTTTTCAAGGCGACGGGGATGGCTTGTTGCAGCAGCAAACCAGCGTCCCAGGCATAGGAGGCAAACGCGGCCAGGCTGCCAGCGCCATAGGTGGTTTCAAACTTGTTGGAGAAATCCAGTGCGGCTTTTTTGACAGGGTTGTTGTCGGCCAGTTGTCTGGCGACCATGACCGGGCCAGTTGGCAGGAAGGTGCCGTCGCAGTCTTTGCCGCAGACGCGCAGGAAGTCGCTGTTGGCGACGCCGTGGTTGTGGTAGATGCGGCCTTTGTAGCCGCGTTCTGCCAGGGTTTTTGGTGGCAGGGCGGCGGGTGTGCCGGAGGCGCCGACGACGATGGCGTCGGGGTTGCTGGACATCAGTTTCAAGACCTGGCCAACCACGCTGTTGTCATTGCGGCTGAAGCGCTCTGTCACCACGACCTTGATTTTCTTGAGCTCGGCATACTTCGTCACTTCAACCAGGAAGGCTTCACCGAGGGCATCTGAGAAACCGATGAAGCCCATGGTCTTGACACCTTTTTTGCTCATGTCTTCGGCAATCGCAATCGCCATCATGGTGTCGGTTTGCGGCGTCTTGAACATCCAGGCTTTATTCGCATCCATGGGTTCTATGATGCGGTTGCTGGATGCGAGGCTGATGGTCGGGGTCTTGCCTTCACCGATGACGCCGAGCATGGCGAGTGAGTTGGGCGTGGTGGTCGAACCTATGATGGCATCGACTTTTTCTTCCGAAATCAGTTTGCGGGTATTGGTCACGGTTTGCGTCGTGTCGGATGCATCGTCGAGGACGATGTACTCCACTTTTTTGCCTGCGATTTCTTTGGGCAGCATGGCTATCGCATTTTTCTCGGGGATGCCCAACGAGGCAGCCGGGCCTGTCGATGAAATAGTGACGCCTATCTTGATCTGTGCCTGTGCATTGAGGCTGGCGCAGAGCATGATCGTTGCTGTCGCAAGCAGGCTTTTCTTGATGTTGATATTTGTCTTCATTTTGTCTCCGTATTTTTGTTGTGAGTCGTTTTATAGTTTGCAGGGTACAGATAAAAAGCCGCGGAAGCGCGCCCGTCCACCTCTGACAGGTGCTGCGCTCAATTCATAATTTGGGAAACGTGCAAGCAGGCGAGAAATCGCCACCCTGCCTTCCAGCCGTGCCAAAAACATGCCTGCGCACTGGTGTATACCGGAGGCGAAAGCCAGATGGCGGTTCGGGCTGCGGCTGATGTCCAGTTTGTCGGGCTCAGGAAATTGCAAGGGGTCGCGGTTGGCCGCGCCTATGCCCAGGCTGATGCGGCTGCCAGCGGCGATAGCGATGTCACCGATGTACGTATCTGCCGTCGTCATGCGGTTGCCCAACTGGTTGGAACTTTCAAAGCGCAGGAATTCTTCTATGGCGGTGTTGATCATTTCTGGCTGGGCGATCAGGCGGGCTTTTTGTTCTGGCCATTCCTGCAGGGCGACCAGGCCATTCCCTATCAGGTTGGTGGTGGTTTCATGCCCGGCATTGAGCAGGAAGACACAATTTTGCAAGAGTTCGGTTTCAGTCAGTTTCTCACCATTGGCTTCGCCTTCTATCAGGCGCGTCAGCATATCGGTTTTGGGGTCACCGGGATGCAAGCGGCGTTGTGCCACCAGTTGTTTCAGGTAATCCAGAAATTCGGCGACACATTGATTGGCATAGGTAAAAAATTCTGGCGTGATGGCGGGCTCCAGGGCACCAAGTATGGCGAGTGACCATTCCCGCAGCGGCTCGCGTTCATCATGCGGCACGGCCAGCAGATTACCGATGATTTCTACCGGTATGGCTGAGGCGAAATCGCTGATGAGATCAACCTCATTCTTGTTTTCCATTTGATCCAGCAAGCCATCCACCAGTTTGATGAGGCCGGGTTCGGTATCGGCCATGGCAGCGGGTGTCAGGCCACCCATGATGAGGCGGCGTACTCTTGTGTGCAGCGGCGGGTCATTGAAGACCAGGCTATTGGTGTGATGTTCATACAGCAGTGAATCACCGTAGCGCGGTTTGAATTCCTGCTTTTTGTCCGAGCTAAAGGTTTTGGCATCCTTATAGACATGCACCAGGTCGGCATAGCGCGTCAGCAGGTAAGAGCCATCGGGCATCTTGCGCACGGGCGTCTGTTCGCGCAGGGCGTGGTAGTAGGGATAGGGGTTTTGGTAAAAATCTGCGGGCAGGTGGCGCAGGTCAAAATCATCACTAATGAGCGGCATTGATGTGACGATATTCTGATACTGAGAAGACATAAAAATCCCGGCAAAGGACAGAGTTTGCACTGTGTCCGATTTGCCGGGTACTGTCAATCAGGCAGATGACAATTCAGATCATGGCAGGGGCGCGTAATTCAATGGCGTCCAGGCATAGCCCTTGCCTTCTTTGCGTACATAACCGAGGGCAGGGAAGGCCAGATGGGCGGCACCTACCAGATAGCCATGCTGCGCTGCATCAGCGTAAGCTTTTTGTCTTTGCGCATAGGCTGCCTTGCTGTCGCTATCGAATTGTATGGTGACAGTGGGGTCGTCAAACTGTACTGCAGCGACGTGCATGAGGTCACCCCACAAAACCAGGGTCTGGCCTTTGCTCTCTACCTTGTAGATGCTGTGGCCAGGGGTATGACCATGGGAGGCTACTGCCTTGACGCCGGGTACCAGTTCGGTGTCACCTTCGAAAGATTTCAGCCTGCCAGTCTGCACATAGGGCTTCAGGATGGCGATGGACTTTTCAAAGCTACCCTTGGCATCACCAGTCGCCTTGTCCAGGTTGGCCTGGCTCAACCAGTAATCGGTGTCATGCTGGTCTATGCGCACGATAGCATTTGGGAACGCTGCCTTGTCACCATCTACGAGGCCACCGATGTGGTCGGCGTGCATGTGGGTGATGTAAATTTCGTCGATTTGCTCAGGCTGGTAGCCGGATGCTTTGAGGCTGGCCTGCAGTTTACCCAGGGTAGGGCCAAAGAAGACACCGGCGCCGCTGTCTATCAATACCAGCTTGCTGCCGGTGTTGATCAGATATGCATTCACCGAAGTTACGAGTGGGCTCTGTTGATGGTATTTGGCGAGTGCCTTGCCAACTTTTTCTGGCGTAGTATTGGTCAGCAACTTATCGACAGGCAGGGATACAGTGCCATCAGACAGGACAGTGACTTCAAAATCACCGAGCATCGTGCGGTAAAAGCCGGGTGCGCTGGTTTTCGCCATCGGTGCCGCAGCATGGGCGCTGATGGCGGGAATGCCAAACACGGCAATGCCAGCGAGGATGGAAGAACTGAACAGGCCGGAACGGAGCAAATTTTTCAATTGCATGGTTTTTCCTTGGAAGATGGCAGAGGATACAGCAGGCTGGCGATTTCGCCATGTCAGCTACTGTGATGGACGACAGTGCAAATACGATAGCTATTATGCCGAATTTCTGCCAACTTCGTTAGAAACCAAAAATGAGGAGATAAGTGAGTGCTAGCTGATCAGGGATGCAGTCAGTGCATCAACTTCTTCTGCCGATTCTGACAGGATGGAAGTCAGGGTACCTTCACCCACCGCAAAATCAATTTCCGAGGCTGACTGGCGTATGCTTTCTGGCGAACGCGGGTCCAGCGGTGATGGTACTGCCGCCAGTTCATTGGCCAGCAAGAGGGTGTCGCCCAGGGTTTCTGGTGGCATGACGCGCATGCCATACCACAGGGCTTCTACTGCCGAGACCACGCGTTTGGGTACCAGCAATTTATTCAGCACAGCGCGGCCTATGAAGGTTTCATCGGTTTCTGCCAGTGCATCAGACGGGGCTGGGTTGGTATCAATTTCCAGCAGGGCCGGGAATTCCTGGGCGCGTGACAGCAGGTAAAAACCACCAACCTCATGCACGATACCGGCAAACAGGGCCGTCTCGGCATCGACCTTGCTGACCTTGCGCGCAATCAGGTGAGCCAGTGCCGCTACATAGGCAGAATGCCGCCACAGTGCTTCCATCTTGTTGCGGATGGCTGGGTCAGAGACAGCAGCACTGAGCTGGCGCATGACGACCGCAGCGGTGACTGAGCGCAGGGTATTGAAACCCAAAATGGTGATGGCCGTGCGGATATTCGTGACACCACCGCCAAAGCGGTTATAGGCAACAGAATTGGCAATGGCAACCACGCGGGCTGACATCAGGGGTTCAGTCATGACCAGTTTTGCGGCTGTTTCTATACCGCAGTCCGGGTCGTCCAGAGCCTGTTGTATCTTTAGCGAGGCGTTGACATTGGTCGGGAAGACCAGGTCACCCTTGCTGGCTTGTTCAACAATACTCTTTAATGCTGCCGTCTTATTCATAATGTGTTTGTTGGAGCAGACCTCAGGCAGGGCGCTGCTCCCCACTATCCGCTAATTTTTATTGAAACCCAGCGCCCTCACTAGTTTACCAGCAGTTGCCTTGATTAAGGAGGGTTCGTCTTCAGTATAGTCGTTACGCACGGGAGTCGCTTGCACTTGCTGTACCCTACGCACGGTATTGCTGGAATTATCGAGTTTGAAGGCTGATACTGCCCTGGCGAGGATATTTGCCTGTTCTTCCATGCTCTCTGCCGCTGCGGCTGCCTGTTCTACCAGCGCGGCATTCTGTTGCGTCATTTCATCCATCTGGGTTATGGCGCGGTTGACTTCTTCTATACCTGAACTTTGTTCCTGCCCGGCTGCGGTGATCTCGGACATGATCTCGGCCACATGTTTGACCGAGCTGACGATTTCATTCATGGTCTTGCCCGCTGCATCCACGAGCTTGCCACCAGCATCAACTTTTTCTACCGAGTCACCTATCAGGGTCTTGATCTCTTTGGCGGCGCTGGCGCTGCGCTGTGCAAGATTGCGCACTTCTGAGGCCACCACCGCAAAGCCACGGCCCTGCTCACCGGCGCGGGCAGCTTCTACCGCTGCATTCAGTGCCAGTATATTGGTCTGGAAGGCAATGCCGTCGATGACGCTGATGATATCGACAATCTTGCGTGAGCTTTCCTTGATGGAGTTCATGGTGTGCACCACCTTGCCGACTTCTTCACCACCCTTGATGGCAAAGTTTGACGCTGAGGTGACCAGGCCATTCGCCTGCCTGGCATTGTCGGCATTGTGTCTTACGGTGGCCGTGATTTCTTCCATGGAGCTGGCGGTTTCTTCGAGTGCTCCTGCCTGAGTTTCCGTACGGGAAGACAGGTCGGAATTGCCAGTAGAGATTTCTACCGCAGCAATGGCGATAGCGTCGGTACCCTGCCTGACTTCGCTGACGATGTTGTGCAGGTTGTCACTCATTTCTTTCAGGGCATTGAGCAACTCGCTGATTTCGTCCGTACCATCTGCCGCTTCACGGAAAGACAGTTCGCCTGCAGCCACACGCTTGGCGATGGAAACTGCATCGCGCAAGGGGGTGGTGATACTGCGTGTCATGAAGATGGAAAAGCCTGCACCAAATAACAGGATGACCGCACCAATGGCGAACAGGGTAACGGTCAGTTGCTTGCCCTTGCTCTCTGCCGTGGCAGACAGTTCAGAGGCCGCCTTGTTCTGGATTTCCACGAGCTTATTGATTTCCAAAATGGCTTTTTGTTGCAATGGATCGACTTGGGTGGCGATCAGTTTGACGGCATCTTCACCGTTGAAGGCCAACAACATCTTCATCGCTTCCTTGATAGGGAAATCGATTTGCTTGTCGAGTTCAGAAACTGCATCGATGATTTTTTTCTCTTCCGCACTCAGGCCCAGGGCGATGAGTTTGCCTCTGGCTTCAGCAAAGCGGGCTTGCTGCTTTTTGGAGATAACATTCTGTTTGTCGCTTTCGCCGAGGTCGGTTTGCAAGCCTATATTGCGGATTGCGATACCGCCTTCCAGCATGCTGCTTTTCATGGTAGCGGCAAGTTCGCTTTTGCTATGAGAGAGTTCTAGGCCTGCAACCATTTCCTTGCGGTTGTTGGCACTGAAGATGCCATCGATGATGAGGATGAGTACCAGGCTAGCCAGTATCACACCAAAGCCCACAGCAAGTCGGGTACCTATGCGCAAGTGACGCAAATTCATAGTGAATCTCCCATAAAGAAGTTCTGCTACTACGAGGTGGTGCCTATTTGAAATCTTTATCTGGCTTTGCTGACATCAACAATCCTGATATGCCACGACATGCAAGCCGCATGCCAGCGCTATTCATGAACTTATTGCGCGACGTTGATGCATCGCTCCAGATGATCATTTAAATGATGTGCAAGATTTCAGATTGGCCCCTAAGAAAAAAACATTTTCATATAACAACATATCAGAGTCCGGGGAAGAGAAAATCTGGTATCTGGTAGCTGTCTTGGAATAAGCTACGGTGCTGGTCACATGGCAGTTACGGTATACCCTTGATTCCATACTATGCCAAAATTGCTTTGCCGCAAAGCACACAAAGTACAAGATTTTGTTAAATTCTATTGATTGTGAGTAAGCTTAATATGCACTTCTTACTAGGTCTTGTAGTACTGTTGTTGACTGCTAGTCTGATTTTCGTCTGGATGCGCTGGCGCCGGGCAGCGCAGGCTGACTATATTCGCACGTATATGTTTCCGCCCGGACTGTTGGAAAGACTACACAAACAGCGTCCCGATCTGAACGTCAAAGACCAGCAACTGGTCGCACGTGCCTTGAGACAGTTTTTCCTGGTGTATCTGAAATCCGGTTTCAAGCATATTTCCATGCCATCACAAGTGGTCGATGATCTCTGGCATGAATTTATACTTTATACAAAAAACTACGAGCAATTCTGTAAGAAAGCTTTTGGCCGCTACATGCATCACACCCCGGCTGCAGTTCTGGGTGCCAACCGGCGTGGTAACGAAGGCTTGCGTCGCACCTGGTGGTTTGCCTGCCTCGAAGAAAATATCAACCCGCGCCGGGCGACACGCTTGCCGCTACTGTTTGCACTGGATGCCAAGTGGAATATCGCCGATGGCTTCCGCTACGCACCCGATTGCAGCGCCTTGCGCAAGAACGGGGATGGCACAGTGTATTGCGGTGGTGACTTTTATGCAGGCAGCGATGGCGGCAGTAGCAGTGACCCAGGCTATGATTTTGGTGATTCCAGCCACCAAAGTAGCCACAGCAGCCATGGCAGTCATGCAGATAGTGGTGGTGGCGACAGCGGCGCTGACAGTTCAGGCTGTAGCGGAGGTTGCGGCGGCGGTTGTGGTGGTGGAGGCGATTAGCGATTGTGTTTTGCTATTTAAGCATTGCCGGGTCTGAGCGCGGCATTGCTGCTTTCCAGCCTGTCCATCAGGATTTTCTTTTCACCGGCATGGAAGTTCAGGAACTCCAGGCCGATGCGGAATGAGAATTGCGACAGTATGGTGTAAACCATCTTGCTCTCGACTTCTATTTTTTGCGCCTGCATGCCCACGTTTAGCGGTGGCAGCGTCATGACCAGCTTGACCTTGCCACTGAAGAAGACATTGTAGTCGCAGAACATGCTGAGACCATTTTCGGAAATATCATTGACTTTGCCGTAATAGCTCAGTTTTTTCCCAGCCTGTTCATGCGTCAGTGTCACTTCCCATTTGACCAGGTAGCGGGTGTGCGAACGTAATAGCTGTGTTCTGACGACATTGAATTTGGCCAGCGTATCCGAGATAGCCGGGTTTTCGGACGGGGGAGTATCTTGCACCAGGATGGCCTCAGCCAAATCCGGAGCGGTCAGGGGTGGTGTCAGGGGTGGTGTCAATAGGCCTGCTTCAGGGGCCACATCCTTCAAAGAAGCCGGCGCTTCTGGCGCTGTCGTTTCAGCGCCATACGAGACTTTTCTTTTTCCGGGTAGCTTGTGCATGCAAAGATTATATCCAGAAAAGCCTCAGAAATAATTTCCACATGGAAATTAAGCTAAATTTCCTTGGGTTTTTGTATGAAATTTGTAGCCTGATTCTCAGGTGCTTGTTGCCAGGCGTCTTGCTGGTCTGAATTGCTCACGATAACTGGCAGGTGACAGGCCAGAATGTTTTTTAAACAGGCGGCGGAATGAGCTGGGGTCGCTATAACCTGTGCGTTCTGCCACTTGTTCCAGTGTCAGGGTAGTAGTTTCCAACAGGCGCTTGGCGATGTCCATCTTGACTTGCTGGGCATAGCTGGCTGGTGTTGTGTCGAGAGTCTGATGGAAGTGGCGTATCACAGTGCGTTCACTGACTGCCAGATGCCGGGCCAGTGCAGGCAGGCGAAAAGGCAGGTGATGATGCAGGCTCAGCCATTTTTGCGCACGCTGCACCAGGATGTTTTCATGCTGGTGGGTATCTTGCTGGGTCAGGCTCAGCATTTGCATATATGGCATTTGCGAAGTGCGGTTGGCATCTATCAGCAAAGTCTTGGCGACGCCACTGGCGATATCCTGGCCACCAAAGCGCTCGACCAGGTGATAGGCAAGATTCAAAAAGCTGGTGGCTGCACCGCTGGTCAGGATATTTTCATATTCATCCAGCACCTCGGACAGGCGCAGGCTGACTTCAGGATAACGGGTCTTGAATGCTCTTTCCAGCCACCAGGTTGTTGTTGCATGGCCGCCATCCAGCAAACCAGCCTCTGCCAGCAAAAACGTGGCGCTGCAATTGGCGGCCAGCACACAACCCTGGGCATGTCTGGTTCGCAATATGGGGAAGAGTTCACGCATCGCATGCATGCTGCTGGTCAGGCCGGTAACACCGTTTTCCATGTACAGGCCTGGTAATAAAATGATGTCCGCCTTGCTGTCGGCACGTATGCAGGCATCGGCACCCAGGCTGACCCTGGCAGGTGTCATGACAGGCTTGCCATCGATGGAATGGGTGCTCCAGGTGAACAGCGGATCTACATCATCGACGTTCTTCAGCGACCAGATGGCATTGGCGACCGCAAACACATCCAGCGGGCCAGTGACCGCAGATGCCATGCATTGAGGGTAAAGCCAGACTTCGATATGTGCCATTTGTCGTAATCTGCATCAAAAGAGTCAATACTGACACTGTCAGCGCTTTCCTGCAATAACTAGAATGTAGCCTGGAAAGTAGTTTATATGAGCAAAGGAAAAATGATGTCCTCAGCAGATACTGCCACTAATACAGCCGCAGAAGAACAGGCACAACGCCTGAACCAGTTTGGTGCCAAATTTTTGCCCGGTCACCTGGGTATCAATATCCTGACGGTAGAAAAAGGCAAAGTCACGGCGGAGTTGCCGGTTCTACCACATCTGTTGGCCCCTAACGGCTATCTGCATGCCGGTAGCGTCGTGACCCTGGCCGATACTGCCTGTGGTTATGGTTGCGTCGCCAGCCTGCCTGAAGGGGCGCAGAGCTTTACCACCATAGAACTGAAATCCAATCACCTGGGCACCGCCCGCGCCGGCACCATCAGCGTGGTCGCCACTGCCGTGCACCTGGGCCGCACGACACAGGTGTGGGATGCCGTAGTCAGTTACGAGGGCAAGACGATTGCCCTGTTCCGTTGTACCCAAATGATTTTATTCCCCAGGAAGGATGCATGATGAGTGATGCAAAGAATGACGCAGCTGTGATTTTAAAACAATGGCAGGAACAGGAAGCCGCAGTCCGCGCCCGTATGGCAGAATCCGGCGTGCTAGGCCTGGATCAATTGAAAGCAGTCAGCGGTATCGATTTTTTACGTGGCATCCTCGAAGGAAAATACCCGGTCGCCCACATAGGCAAGACCCTGGATTTCATCCCGGTAGAGGGTGAAGCTGGCCGCATCGTGTTCCAGGGTACACCAGGTTTGCAGCATTACAACCCGCTGGGCAGTGTGCATGGTGGCTATTTCTGTACCCTGCTTGATTCTGCCGTTGGTTGCGCCGTGCAATCAATGCTGCCTGCCGGCGTGGGTTATACCACGCTGGAAATCAAGGTGAATCTGATCCGCGCGATGAATGCCAAGACCGGGCCTGTGCGGGCTGAGGGCAAGGTCATACAGGTGGGCAAGCAGGTGGGTACTGCTGAGGGGCGTATTGTGGATGCGGCGGGGAAGGTTTATGCGCATGCAACGACGACATGTTTGATTTTTCCTTTGCCTTGAGTGACCTATGGGGCTTTGCCAATGAACGGCAATCGTAAGATAAGCGGCAATCTCAGATTCGTCGCTCCAGCGCAGGCTGGAGCCTAGTGGCGTTCGTTGCATACTTGTGTCGTGTGTAAATGTGTTTGCCCTTCGTGGACACAAGCCGGGTCTCGGCCCGGCGGCCGAAGTACTTTCTTTGGTCGCCAAAGAAAGTACTCAAAGAAAGGCGACCCAGGCGTAGACGCCCCCTGAAGGGGGTTCCCGTTTGTGCAGTACAAAAAATGGGAAGATCCGAAACTCGCTCCGCTCAAACAGCGGCTCTTCTTAATCCATTTTCTGTACTGCACAAACGGCGTCTACACATGGGAACTGCAAAAGTCAAAAACAACATCAAATTCAACAGCAACGTCAAAACCAACGACACCACGACCTGAGCTACTTGAAACCTATTTCTTCGCCGCTTCCTTCTCCTGCAGTGTCCGCCACATCACTTTCCCCGTCCCTGATTTCGGCAGACTATCCACAAACTCGACAAACTTGGGCACCTTGTAAGCGGCCATTTTTTCATGTGCCCAGCTCATGATGTCTTCTGCAGTCACGTCGCTGCCCGGTTTTTTGACAACCACGGCTTTGACGGTTTCGCCTCGGTAGGCATCGTGGGCGGCGATGATGCAGCATTCTTGTATTGCCGGGTGCTGGTACATCATGGATTCGACTTCGGCGGGCCAGACTTTGAAGCCGCTGGCATTGATCATGCGTTTCAGGCGGTCAGTGAAGAAGAAGAAACCTTCCGGGTCCATATAGCCGAGGTCGCCTGAGCGGAAGAATTTTTTGCCGTCGAGTTCAGCAAAAGAGTCGGCGGTTTTTTGCGGGTCATTCCAGTAACCCTGGAAGACTTGCGGGCCGTGTATCCAGATTTCGCCAGTTTCCCCCTGTTTGACTTCTTGCAGCGTGGTCGGATCGACGATGCGGGAATCGACGTTGAAGTAGGGCATGCCCAGGCATTGCTGCTTCATGCGTTGTGGTGGGTTCAGGTGGGAAGGGGCCATGGTTTCTGACAGGCCATAGCCTTCCATATACACTTGGCCTGACAATTCCAGCAGCTTTTGTGCGATGGCGGCTGGCATGGCCGCGCCACCACCAGATACCCGGGTCAGTTTGGAAATATCATATTCGGCCAGTCGTGGATTCGACAAAAAATCGATCATCATCGACGGCACCAGGGTCCAGTTGCTGACGGCATAGCGGGTGATCAACTGGCCAGCGGCGTCTTTATCCCAGCGCGGCAAAATGACCAGGGTGCCGCCGCAATAAATCATGGCATTCATGACTGACTGCATGCCGGTGACATGGAAGAAGGGCAGTACGGCCAGTGCCACATGGGTGGCGACGATGGCACCCGACCAGGTCGGGCTGCCGACGATATTAAACATGACCGAGCGGTGATTATGTATGCAACCCTTGGGTTTGCCGGTCGTACCCGAGGTATAGGGCATGCAGGCCAGGTCATCTGGCCCGGCGGCATGGGGGCGCGGCTGGTGGCCCGCAGTGATTGCAGCCTGCCAAGTGGTGACGCCAGCTTGCTCAGCCACCTGGCGTTCTGCCTTCACGAAGTCGGGGATGGTCAGCGTCGTCGCCGCAGTCAGATGATCGGAGTAAGTGGCTACTACGGCATGTTGCAAGATGCTGTGGCCCAGCAGGGGTTGCATGCGCGGGAAAATTTCCTGTGAGACCAGCGCGGTTTTGGCACCGCTGTCATCGATGTAATGCGCGAGTTCATCGGTCATCAGCATGGGGTTGACCGGCACGACCATGGCATCGGCACGCATGATGGCATAGAAGCCGATGACAAATTGCGGGCTGTTTTGCATGTTCAGCAAGACCCTGTCGCCTTTTTGCACGCCGCATACTTCTTGCAGATAGCCCGCCAGGGCCAGCACTTCTTCGTGCAGTTGGCCGTAAGTGATGACGGTGTCATAAAAGATGATCGCCGCCTTGTCCGGGTAACGCAGGGCAGATACTTGCAGATTTGAATACACGCTGGCTTCCGGCGCGATCAGGTGATGCGGCAAGCCTTGCGGCCAATGGGCATAGTGCAGGGTATTCATCGTCAGTCTCCAGGCTGTTTGGAATTTTTTTGATTAGAGTGCCATACCTAATTATTTTTTGCACGGTCGTTCGTAAAAAATTCAAGTTTTTCAGAAACTTGAAACATTTTGTCAACATTTAGCTGAAAGGTATTGCAAACGCTGGCATGAAGCTACAATGTTAAGCATTCCCCTATTCAGCAAGACATCGGAGTCAGCGTGGTTCAGCAAATCAAAACAGCCCTAATCGTTTTTTCCAGCCTGGCTATGGTGGCCTGTGGTGGAGGCAGTGGCGGTAGTGGTGGTACCGCGGGTACAGGCACTCCTACGGCCAATCCCATGGCAATTGCCGTCCCAGATGCCCTGACTGTGATCAATGGCAATCCTCTGAGCCTCAACGGTCAGGCCAGCAGTACCGCCGGTATCATCACGAATATGTACTGGCAGGTAGAAAACCTGACCTTGTCGGCCAACCCGCTGGCAGCGGTGACAAATGCTGACTGCAAGACCATCAGCAAGAGCAGCACAGGGGCAGATGCGAGTTGCGTGCTGCAAGTGACACCGCCGACCTTGTTGACGGCGGACTATACCTATAAATTCACGCTCAATGCGGTTGATGCCAAAGGCAATACAGTCAAGGCATCCACAACTTTGCTGGTCAAGCAGGAAGCCTCTGCCACGGCCAATCCGGTAGCCAAGGTCAGCGGTAACACAACAGCTGCGTCAGGTGACAAGGTCAGCTTGAGTTGTGCCGGTAGCGGTGGTACGCCAGCGGCAACAGGCGAGCCCTACTCTTATCAATGGGTAGTCAGCGATGCTGTCGGTACTACTATCACCCTGGCACCGACAGATGCTGCCGCGACCAGCTTTACCGCGCCGGTAGTGAAAGAATCCACGGCTTTGAAAATCCAGTGCCGCGTGACTGATGACAAGCAAAAAGTTGGTACCGCAACCCAGACCGTGACAGTAGCGCCGATTGTCAAACCTACAGTCGTGCCTATCTCTTACAGTGGTGGTGTGGTGGCGGCTGGTTCCACTATCACGCTTGATGGCAGCAAGTCAGTCAAATACGATGCGAATGGCAAGGTCGATAGCAGCACGCCTATCTATTATTACTGGAAGCAAAAATCAGGTCCTTCGGTAGAAATCTTCAATGCCTTCAGCAGTGTCGCCAGCGCAGCCCTACCCAAGTTTGTCGATACCCGTACGCCTTTTGTATTTACCCTTAATGCATCCAATTCCGTCATCCAGCCCGGTGGCTTTTCGCTGGACCCGCTGGTGCAACTGGACGTAGTATTTTATGTCGATCCGCTGCCACCTATCTCGCTGGTGTCGTATACACCGGTGCAGTTGGTGCTGACCAATAGTGCCGTGACCCTGAAAGTCGATGCACCCTCGAACACCAGCAATATCATCTATTACAGCTGGACGCAGATTGCCGGACCTACTGTTGCAATCGCTGGTGCAGGTACCAGCAATGCCGGGTTCATCGCGCCTGCTACACCGGGCACACTGATTTTCCGTGCCACGGGCAGTTACCAGCCAATTACGGTGGCCAATCCAGGTACTGCTTCGATTGATGTCATTGTTACGGTACAGGCACCGGCGGTAGCTAAGTAATATCTTGAAATAACAGCTTGAAATAAGGTCTTGAAATAACGGCCTGGAATAAAGCAGCCAGCAAAAAGCCCCGTATCACAAGATAACGGGGCTTTTTGCTGGATGCACGGATTTATTCGCGTTCTATGATTTTGCGTCTGCCCAGTTTGCGCTGGCGCGTCAGGGTCTTGGTCGCTACAAAAATCTCGCGCATGAAATAAATGAAGCTGCCTATCAGGGAAAACACCCCACCTACAAACAGCGAGGCGATCAGCTTGTCGAGGTTCAGGCTGGTCGCATCCCCCATGAACAGGGTAGCAATCACCAGACAGATCAGCAGACCACAAGAGGTGCTGAGGGTGATGGCGCGGTTGATCAGGTGCGAACGCTCATACAGTTCATGTAATTCTTCTTCGACGCCGGGAGGGCTGACGGCGGGGCTGTTCTCGCCGTGCAACAGGTCTTCCACCACCCTGGAACGGTCGATGATGCGTGCCAGGCGGCTGGTCAGCACAGAGAGCGTGGTACCGACGCCGGTCAGCAGGAATACCGGGGCGATAGAGAGTTGTATGATGTGACTGACATCACTTAGTTGTAGATTAATCATGGGCAAGTCCTCAGGTTTTCCCCGGATTTTACAGGGACGCGGGCTTGCCTGGGCAGCGGGAAACAGACTTTTTGAGTATTGCTGATGCCAGCAACAGCTCTGTGATGTTCAAAGTTGTGCAAAGCAGGCTGCACCACTGCCCGGCAGGGCTGGCACAGCCTGCGGGCAGTGAGGGGGAAAACGGAAAAAGGACTCAGGCCGTTTGCAGGGGCAGGGTCAGGCGCACTTCCAGGCCACCTTCGGGTAGATTGCTTAACTGCAATTTACCGCCATGTTGCTGGGCGATATTCTGCGCGATTGTCAGGCCCAGGCCAGTGCCGCCAGACTCCCGCGAGCGCGAAGTTTCCATACGAAAGAAGGGTTCAAATACCTTGCTTTGAAATTCGGGCGGTATGCCATGACCACCGTCACGTATCAATACATGCAAGACATCCTTGGCGGCGTCCTTGCCCGACACCAGGCTGACCGTCGCATATTGGCCATATTTGACGGCATTGTCGATGAGATTGGTCAGGCAGCGGCGCAGGGCCTGTGGCCTGGCCATGACGGTCAAACCGGGTTTGCCTTCAAAGCTGACATTCTGTCCGGCATCAGCGGCGTCGGCGCAGACGCTGTCTAGCAGGGAATCGAGGTCCAGTGGTTTCAGGGCTTCATTACTGTCCATGCTGCGCGCCAGGTCCAGGCCTTCGCGTATCATCATTTGCATGCCGGACAAATCTTCAATGAGCTTGTCGCGCAATTCTTCGTCCCTGACCTTTTCCAGGCGCAAGCGCAGGCGTGTCAGCGGGGTTTGCAGGTCATGAGTGATCGCCGCCAGCATGTGGGTGCGCTGGGCAATATGCTGGCGTATTCTGGCCTGCATGGCATTGAAGGCACGGGTGGCCTGCAAAATTTCTGTCGCGCCTTTTTCCGGCAGGGGCGGGCGGTTGATATCCTGGCCCAGTGCGGTGGCAGCCTGTGCCATTTGCCGCAAGGGGCGCATGGTCATGCGGGCAATCAGGAAGGCCAGTACAGCGATGCTGGCCAGGAACAGGAACAGGTATTGCAAAAAGTCAGCGCGCAATGGTGGTGCCGGGTTGCGCGGTGGCAAGACCGTCAGGCGCAGGGCAGTGCCATCATGCAGGGTGATGCCCAGAGCCTCGCAAGGCAGGCGGTTTGTTTGTATATTTTGCGGGTTGCGCGGGCAGGATTCTGGGTCCTGTGCCAAAGACATCACACGAAAAGTCTTGCCCAGTCTCTCGCTGACGGCAGCCGCATATTCTGAACGTGGTGCCTGGTCGGTGGTTTCGGCAGGCAGGGTGGCTACTTTCAAACCCAGGCGCGGTGCGGTCGCCAAAAACTTTTCACGGTTTTCGGCTGGCAGGGCATCTAGCGCCAGCACCAGTTGTTCAGCCCGTTCAACGGCATGAGAGTCCCGGTATTGCGATATGGTTTTTTGTCTTTCGCCAAAAGCCAGTGACCAGGTCAGTACCGCCGATGCGATGACGCCTATAAGCAGGATGGCGAAGACTCGGCCCCACATCGACGAAAGGATTTTCATGCATCTTGCTCCACTGCGACAGTCACGGCAAGTACATAGCCACCGTTCCTGACAGTTTTGATAATTTGTGGTGAACGCGCATCTTCGCGCAGTTTTTGTCGCAAGCGGCTGATCTGAATATCGATGGAACGGTCAAACGGGTCTGCATCGCGGCCATGTGTCATGTTCAGCAACTGGTCACGGTTCAGTACGCGGTTGGGGTGTTCCAAAAAGATATTCAACATACGAAATTCTGCACCCGACAAAGACACCACCATACCGTCAGGGCTGATCAGGTGGCGGGCAGTCAGGTCCAGCGTCCAGCCGGCAAATTTGAGTTTTTGCAAGGCTTCACCAGAATGTGTGTTGACATTGGTCTGGGTGCGACGCAATACGCTGCGTATGCGGGCCAGCAATTCGCGTGGTTCAAAAGGCTTGGGCAGGTAATCATCTGCGCCCATTTCCAGACCAAGGATGCGATCCAGTGGTTCGCCACGTGCAGTCAGCATGATGACCGGCAAAGTCGATTTGCTGCGCAGCGTGCGACAGAGCGTCAGGCCATCGTCACCGGGCAGGTTCAGGTCCAGTACGACCAGATCAACCTGGTGATTTTGCAGCGCAGCCCACATGGCATTGCCTTCGGCAGCCATGATGGTGCTGTAGCCATTATTATCCAGATAATCAGCCAACAAGTTGCGGATGTCGCGATCATCATCAACGATGAGAATTTTATTTGGTGTGTCCATGTTCTTCATTATGAGCCCGATCCAGTCGATGAAAACCCTGATTTTGTATCGTCTTGTTATCAGGACTTACGCAAAATTGTCCCAGCAAGGCTATCGCTCCCGGTAAACCACCCTTGCAAGGGTGGTTCGTTTCGTCGGCAGACAACATATTGTCTGAAACCCCGACTACTCCGTCAGCGACGACGACATTACGGAATTGTAAGGCTAGGAGCTGCAACGCAGCTGGGGCGGTTTTGCGTAAGTCCCGGTTATCTTAAACCGTAACATACCACCTTATCATTCTTGACTGTTACACGTCGATACAAAGCGAGAGCAGACGGACATTTCGACGTTACAAGCCTGCTGCAAGATACGACCCATGTCTGAGACAGCAATACGGGGCTTGATGAAAGTCCAAAAAAGCAATCAGCCAGGTTAGCCCACCATTTTGTGGAATGCATGTAGCAGATGTGTGAGCTTGTTCTAGTGTTCAGAAAGAGAAAAAATATGAAAACCTTACAAAGAAAATTCTGTATGGCTCTGGCAGTAATCAGTCTCGGTGTTGCCAGTGCAGGCAGCGCCCTGGCGCAATCTTCTGCACCGGCTCCTGCCTCTGCCCATGCTGGCCATGGCCAGCCACCTGGTGATCCTGCCAAATGGGCAGAAAAAATGAAAGAGCGCATGGCCAAGCACCAGGCTGAACTGCATGACAAATTGAAGATCACGGCTGCGCAAGAACCAGCCTGGAAAACCTTCATTGATGCCATGAATCCAGGCACCATGCCAGCCCGTCCTGACCGCAAGGAAATGGAAAAACTGACGACGCCAGAGCGTATGGAAAAAGGCCTGGAAAAAATGAAAGAGCATCTGGCGAAAATGCAAACGCGCCTGACCGCCCTGAAAACTTTCTATGCCGTGCTGACACCTGAGCAGCAAAAGATTTTTGATGAAAGCCACCGCCGTATGGCATCGCATATGCGTGAACGCATGGGCAAGTCCATGGGTGAACATGGTCCTGAGCACAAAATGGGCGATCGTCCGGCAATGATGGACAAGAAGTAAGCTGTAGCAAGTAAGCTTTAAGAAGCCAGATGCTGCGCGCAGTATCTGGCTTAGATGTTGTGATAGAAGGCTGTTACGAGACGGGGGAGTGAAGCATCTTGCCCGTTTTGTGACAGCCTTTTATTTTCTGAGATTGATCCAGCTGATGAGGTTTTCTTCCAGCATGGGGCGGCCTATGTAAAAGCCCTGTCCTTCATGGCAACCCATGGCGGCCAAGGTCTTCCAGTGAGCCTCATGCTCCACCCCTTCTGCAATCACTTGCAGGCCGAGTTTCTTACCTAACTGGGTAATCAGTTCGGCGATACGCGGCCCTTCGGGCGTGTCGATCTGGTTGACGAAGGCGCGGTCTATCTTGAGTCTATCGACCGGTAATTTGTCCAGGTAACTCAGCGAAGAAAAGCCGGTGCCAAAATCATCGATGGCGATTTTGACACCCAGTTTTTTCAAGCTCGCGAGTTTGCTTTCAAACAGGATGGCGCTGGCCATCGTGACTGATTCCGTAATTTCCAGTTCCAGGTTTTCTGGCTGTAAGCCAGTATCCTTCAATGCTGACTCAACGATGGCGATAAATTCGTCCTGGCGGAATTGCACGACCGAGACATTCACTCCCATGCGTTGCGGCGCAATCCCGGCCTTTTGCAGCCTGACCATCATGAAACAGGCGGTACGCAACACCCAGGCACCGAGGCTGATGATGAGGCCGGAATATTCTGCGAGCGGAATAAAATCATTCGGTGGTATCAGCACGCCATCGTCATTGCGCCAGCGTATCAGTGCTTCCAGCCCAGTGAATTTGCCAGTCTCCAGATCGATTTGCGGCTGATACATGAGGAACAGGCGCTCGGCATCAAAGGCCTTGTGCAAATGCTGCATCAGGGTGGCGCGTTCGCGAATTTCTATACCCATCGAGCGGGTAAACAAGGTGCAACTGCCGCGCTGGTGTATCTTGGTACGCTTCAAGGCGATACTCGCATCTTTCAGCGGTTCGGCACCATCACCGATATAACCTTCGAGTGCTACCATGCCTATCGACATCGATACTGCATGGGCAGTTTCTGCTATCGTGAATGGCTGTACAAACATCAGCTTCAGGGTTTCCGGTTCAAGTAATTCCCTGCTGCCGAGCAGACCAAATACATCACCAGAAATGCGCGCCAGGAAGATGGGGGCACCGAGCTTTTCACGCAGTCTGTCGGCCACGGCCTTGAGTATCAGGTCGCCATAATGGTGACCGAGTACATCATTGATTTCGGCAAAATCATCAATGTCCATGAGCGCCACCATTTGCCCCGGCAGTTCATTGGCCAGGGTAGCGCTGATCTGCTCAATGAACTTCAGGCGGTTAGGCAATTTCAGCAACTGGTCGCGGTAAGCATGGTTCTTGAGCTGGTTGACCAGGCTCAGGTTATCGAGGCAAACGCCTAGATTGGAACAAAATACTTCGAGTAAATGCTGGTTGATCTCTGAAAGTGAAAACGGCAAGTCGATAAAGGCCGCCAGAGGGCGGTTACCCCGGCCAGAAAAATACAGCGTCATGCTGTGATCGGTGAATAATGATTGACGGTTTGTCAGCACATGCCGCAAAGCGTCGCGCACGCGGGCATTGTGGATATCATCAATCGGGCAATTCATCAGGTTGCTGTAATGCCCGGCAGAAGCGATGACGTTGAAGGTCTCAGGGATTTCTTCATCAAACTCATTGAGCTCACCCTGGGCACACAGCAAGCCTTCAGGCGGTACACCACACAAGGCAGCAATCTGGGTTATCACGCCGCTGGCAAAAGACTGTATGCCGTGTTCGAAAGTGAAGGCGGCGCTGGAGCTGATGATCTGGTGCAGGCCGCGCCTGCTGGCATCGATGGTGCGTATCTGTTCATATGAGCGCACGGCCGCGGTCAGCGAGGTCAGCAATTTCTTGCGGGTCAGCTCATTCTTGGTTTTATAGTCATTGATGTCATAGTCGCGTATGGCTTCTTCTTCCGGCGCATAACCGGGTTGACCGGTACGCAGGATGATGCGGGTATCGCTCCAGCCCAGTTCATCACGGATGAAGCTGACCAGCTCCAGCCCGGCATGCTCGGTTTCCATGACCACATCAAGCAATACCACGGCGATATCGCTTTCAGTGGCGAATACCCTGCGGGTTTCACTCTTGGAGTAAGTATGGATGAATTCCAGAGGGCGGTTCAGGATATGCACATATTGCAGTGCAAAGCAGGTGGTGCGGTGCACATCTTCATCATCATCGACGATGGCGATTTTCCAGCTGCGTCCTGCTTGCTGAGTCGCGGCTTCTTCTTCCGCGTCCTCAACCAGGAACAGCTCATCATCATCGTCTTGTTCGTTCGACATGCCTTCTCCGGGTAGAAAAGCCTGCTAATTGATGCAACAAGTATAGTTTAAGTTTTGTCGCCGGGCGCAGCCGTGGCTCACCGACATTGTGACTTTAAGTGAAATATATTAGTCGAAGCTGACGCCTACCTTGCAAGCGCAATTTTTATGCAAAGCGGCGGGCGGCATCCAGGCCCAGGCCAGATCCTATGCTGCCAAAAAGATCACCTTCGACCTTCGTAGCATTCGGTACGATGCTGGCAATTTGCTGGCGCAAGCCGCGTACACCGCTGGAGCCACCGGTGAAAAACACGGTATCTACCTGTTCCGGTTTCAGGTTTGCCATGTTCAGTATGGTATTGACGGTGTCGCCGATATTGCTTGTCAGGTGGGCAATCGAGGCCTGCAAACCTTGCTGGTCGAGTGCCAGATGGCAGACGGGGCTTGCTTGTTTGCTGCGCAAACGTTCCAGTGGCAAGTCTATCGCTTGTTGATCTGATAATAAAATCTTGGCTTCTTCTGACTTGATGGCCAGCCAGTGACCATCGCGTTCTTCGACTAGCTTCAGCAGGCGTTCAAAGCGCAGGCGCAATTCCGGCGTATTGATATCACGATAAACTTCTTGCAATTCACGCCAGACTTTTTGGGTATACGTCAGGTTGATCGTGTGCCAGGTTGCCAGGTTGAAATAATAGCTGGAAGGTACTTCAATCTGGCTGCCGAGGCGGCCACCCAGGCCCAGCAGCGGCATCACATGGTTCAGACTCAGGTATTTGTCAAAGTCAGTGCCACCTATGTGCACACCGCCATTGGCGAGGATATCGTCTTTCCTGTCTATTTTATGAGCACGTTCCGGTGCCAGGCGCACCAGTGAAAAGTCTGAGGTACCACCACCTATGTCGGCAATCAGTACCAGTTCTTCCTTGCTGATGCGTGATTCATAATCAAAGGCGGCAGCAATCGGTTCATACTGGAATTGCACTTCCTTGTAACCGGCAGCACGGGCAATTTCTTCCAAGGTGTCTTGTGCCAGTTTGTCGGCCTTGCTGTCATCATCGATAAAATGCACAGGGCGGCCCATGACAGCCTGGGTGAATTGTGTGCCTGCGGATTTTTCTGCGCGTACTTTGAGTTCACGGATAAATTGCGCCAGCAAATGGCGAAAAGACACGGCCTTGCCCTGTACTTCAGTCTGGCCATCCATGAGGCTGGTGCCCAGCAAACTCTTCATCGAGCGCATCAGGCGGCCTTCATGGCCAGCCAGGTAATTGCCGAGTGCCGCCCGTCCATAACTGACCTGGTCATCCTCGACATCAAAAAATACTACCGATGGCAGCGTGACTTTGTCCTCTTCCAGCGCTAACAGCGCAGGCTGGCCCGGCCTGTGCCAGCCAACAGTTGAATTCGAGGTGCCAAAATCTACTCCACAAGCGTGCGACATGAAAATCCTGATAAAAACGGGTAAGCCAGCAGCATTCGGTGAGCTGCTGTTGACGGTGATAAAAATGGGTTAAGACCTGATGCTGAAGAAGCCAGATAGCAAAACAGTAATAATTATGGTGATTTGCTGGTATCGGCCGCATCATCGAGTCTGACGACCAGCAATTGATCTATGCGGTAGTGGTCAATATCGACGACTTCGAACTTATAAGTCCCCAGCATGACAAAATCAGTGCGCTTGGGTATCCTTTTCAGCATCGTCATCATGAAACCGGCAATGGTCTCATAGCTTCCCTGCTCAGGCAAGCTATCGATGTCGAGCGCACGACAGACATCCTCGATTGTTGTCGCACCGTCAATCAGCCAGGAATTGGCATCACGCTGGACGATCTGGTCTTCGAGGAAAGGGTGAACCAGGTTGCCCATCAGGGTACTCAGCACATCATTGAGGGTGATGACACCTACGACCAGCGCATATTCATTGAAGATGACGGCAAAGTCTTCGCGCGTGCCCTTGAATTGCTCCAGCATTTCAGACAGGGTCAGCGAATCAGGCACGGCCAGGGCCGTACGTATCGACAACTCCTGTACCTTGGTAAATGCCTGGTTGGTCAGCACGCGCTTCAAGATATCCTTGGATTCGACATAGCCGACCACATTGTCGATATTGCCATCACATACCAGGAACTTGGTATGCGGGTGCTCGGCGATCTTCTGGCGTATCACCACATCGCTGTCCTGCAGGGTGAAATACACGATGCTGTCGCGTTGCGACATGGCTGATGGCACGGTGCGGCTTTCCAGCTCGAACACATTGCCTATCATATGATGTTCGCTTTCCAGCACTACGCCGGCTTCGGCACCGGCATCAAACATCGCATAAATTTCATCTGAAGTGATTTGTTCATTACGTGTGGTCGGTAAATTGAACAGCCGCAAAAGCAGGTTGGCCAGGCCATTGAAGACCCATACCAGGGGTTTGAACAGGCGCACGCACAAAAGTATCGGGCTGACCACCAGCATTGCCACGGTCTCTGGCGAGATCATGGCAATCTTCTTGGGCAGCAGGTCGGCAAACAAAATGAAAATCGAGGTCACGAACAAAAACGAGGTGACAAAGCTGACCGTCTCTACCCAGCTGGTCATGCCAAAGATAGCGACCAGGGCTTTCAGGATATACGGCGTCAGGGCTTGTTCACCGAGAATACCGCCAAGTATGGCCACCGCATTCAGGGCGATTTGTACGACCGTAAAAAAATGTCCCGGCTCTAGCTGTAGCGCCAGCACTTTGCCCGCACGCGGCTCGCCCTCTGCATACAGTATCTGCAGCTTGACCTTGCGCGCTGCCGCCAGCGAAATCTCGGACATGGAAAAAAATGCGCTGATGGCGACCAGCAAGGCGATGATGAGAAAGTGATCAAACAAAGCCATAATGGCTCCCGTGCAATTGTACTTGACGGTAATCATATACTATTAGGCTACGTAAATTCCGCTAAAAGGATGTCTGGTATGACAAGTTCTGAACAGGCAGATGCTGCCAAGCCGCTGCCGACCAATGTACGTTTTGTATTGATCACGGTATTCCTCGACATCCTTGGCATAGGCCTCATCATCCCGGTCTTGCCACGGTTGGTAGCCAGTTATACCGTGCAGGCAGACAGCCAGGCTTACTGGTATGGCGCGATTGTCGCTGTGTATGGTGTCATGCAATTTGTTTTTGCCCCGATGATAGGCGCACTCAGTGACCGCTTTGGCCGTCGCCCGGTGTTATTGATCTGTGTATTCGGCCTCGGTTTGAATTTCCTCTTGCTGACCCAGGTCACCAGCATTTACTGGATGCTGGTGGTGCGTGCCATAGGCGGCATTACTGCTGGCAACCTGTCCGTGGCAAATGCCTATATTGCCGACGTATCGAGTCCGGAAAACCGCGCCAAGGCGCTTGGTAAGATAGGTGCCATGTTTGGCCTCGGTTTTATCTGCGGGCCTGTCGTTGGTGGCTTGCTGGGTGAGGCGCATATCCATTACCCGTTTTATCTGGCTGCCGCTGTATCGCTGGGCAACATGGTGTATGGTTATTTCTCGCTGCCAGAATCCCTGCCTGCCGACCATCGCAAGGACTTTCATATTTCTGCCGCCAATCCCTTTGCCGGCTTGCGGGGGCTGGCGCATTTGCGTGGTGTAGGTGCGCTGGTGTGGGTGTATGCCCTGACCATGTTCGCCCAGTTCACGCTGCAAACCACCTGGGTTTTATCAACAGAATTGCGCTTTGGCTGGACGCCCATGCAAAATGGGTTTTCACTGTTCATGGTCGGTGTTTCCAGCGTACTCATGCAGGGCGTTTTTCTGGGGTCTTATATCAAACGCGTTGGCGATGCGAATGCAGTATTGATAGGCCTGGCCTCATCGACTCTGGCACTGACTTGTTATGGCCTGGCGAACCAGGGCTGGATGATGTATGTACTGATCATGTGTAATGTGCTGGCTTTTGCCGCCGGGCCTGCCTTGCAAGGCTTTTTTTCGCGTGCCGTCGATGCGCGTTCGCAAGGACTGGCCATGGGGTCGCTGACGGCGCTGGCCAGTATCATGAGTGTGTTTGCCACGCTGATAGGTACATCCATCGTTGGGCAAGTCAGTCATTTCCCCAAAGGAAGTGTCTTGCTGGGCGCACCTTTCTTTCTGGCGGCGACCATACAGTTGATGGCGCTGACTCTGGCGCTGAGGCATCTGAAAAAGTAGTGGTAGCCGGAATGCAAAAAGCGGACTCAAGGTCCGCTTTTTGTTTTGCCTGCAGTCTGCATTAAGCTTAACGCACTGCTGTATGCATGGATGCCGTATCCATCAAGAGTTCCGGGTCTTCTGCCTCTTCCACGGTTTCATTATTCAAACGTCTTTGCATCTTGACGGTATCCACATCATTACCCCATTTGGCCACCACGACAGTGGCGACACCGTTGCCGATCAGGTTCGTCAGTGCACGTGCTTCAGACATGAAGCGGTCTATGCCGAGTATCAGCGCCAGGCCAGCAACCGGTACGCCGCCAACCGCAGACAATGTCGCTGCCAGTACGATGAAACCACTGCCTGTGATACCTGCCGCGCCTTTGGATGTCAGCAACAACACTGCCAGCAAAGTGACTTGCTGCATCAGGGTCATCGGTGTATCTGTGGCCTGGGCGATGAACACCGCAGCCATGGTCAGGTAGATAGACGTGCCGTCCAGATTGAAAGAGTAACCGGTAGGGATCACCAGGCCAACCACGGATTTTTTCACACCCAGGTTTTCCAGCTTGGCCATCATGCGTGGCAACACTGATTCTGAAGATGAAGTTCCCAAAACAATCAGCAATTCTTCCTTGATATACTTGACGAATTTCCAGATGCTGAAGCCATGTACTTTAGCGATAGCACCAAGTACTCCGAAGATGAAGATCAGACAGGTTGCGTAGAAAGTCGCCATCAGGAAGCCGAGTTGCACCAGCGAGCCGACACCATATTTACCTATCGTGAAAGCCATCGCACCAAAGGCGCCGATGGGAGCAACTTTCATGATGTAGCCAACGATGACAAACAGCACGTGCGAGAACTTTTCTACCAGGTCAAATACCAGCGTGCCGCGACCACCAAAACGATGCAGGGCAAAGCCAAAGAAGATAGAGATCAGCAAAACCTGCAGTATCTCACCCTTGGCAAAAGCATCGGTGAACGTAGTAGGGATGATGGCCATCAAAAATTCTGTCGTGGTCTGCATTTTGCCAGGACCGGCAAAGGCAGCGATGCCCTTGGTGTCGAGTGTGTGCACATCGATATGCATGCCCGCACCAGGTTGCACGAGGTTGACGATGATGAGGCCTATGATCAGTGCCAGGGTGCTGACAACTTCAAAATACAGCAGTGCCATGCCACCGGTCTTGCCGACTTTTTTCATGTCTTCCATACCGGCGATACCGACGACTACGGTACAGAAAATAATCGGTGCGATCATCATCTTGATGAGCTTGATGAAGCCGTCGCCAAGAGGCTTCATGGCAGCGCCGGATTCAGGATAAAAATGGCCAAGCATTACACCCAGAATGATGGCGGTGATGACTTGAAAATACAGGGATTTGTAGAAGGCTTGAGCTTTCATCCTTGGTCTCCTTGGGATGGTAGAAAGTCTCGCACATCATGTAATCCGGTGGCGAGCACGTTGAGGGATATTTTTTCCCTTCAGTGCACGCATTATGGAAAATCCCAGTGGCAGCCACAATTGTGGCTTTCCACAGTGACTAATTTTTATGCAGCAATATGTTGTCTTGATGCAGAAGAATGCGTTGCCTGATGTTGAATAATGCGACCTAATAAACGCATCGCATCATCCAGATCCTGGGTATACGGCATGCCGCAATTGAGACGCAAAAAATGATCAAAACGATTTGAATTGGAATACATCAAACCTGGCGAAACCAGGATACTCTCCTCTAGAGCCGCATCAAAAACAGCGCGCGATGAGGTGCCTGTTGGCATCTCCACCCACAAGGAAACACCACCTGCCGGCATGGTCACGCGCGTGCCTTCCGGGAAGTAAGTGGCAATTGCTTCAGCCATTTTTTCTCTTTGCACGGCGAGGCTGCTACGTAGTTTCCGCAGGTGCCTGTCATAAGCTGATGACAGCAAAAAAGTTGCTGTGACTATCTGTGACAATTCTTCGTTATAACGGGTGTGTGCATACTTCAGCATGTTCACGCGTTCTTGCCAGCGGCCTGCCAGTATCCAGCCTACACGCATGCCGGGAGCAAGTATCTTGTGCACAGATGCGCAGTAAATCACGTTGCCGCTATGGTCCCATTGTTTCAGTGCAGTTGGTATCTTGTCGCCATCGGCGAGGGCGCTGTAGGAGTCATCTTCTATCAGCGGTATGCCTTGCTTTTCACACAGCGCTACCAGTTTTTGCTTGTGTTGGTCAGGCATCATGCTGCCCAGCGGATTTTGCAAATGCGGCACCACCACGACTGCCTTGATATTGTCATAGGTCTGCATGGCCAGCTCCAGTGCTTCGACAGAAATGCCGGTGCTCGGGCTGGTCGGTATTTCCAGCGCCTTCATGCCCAGGCTTTCCAGCACCTGCAAGAGGCCATAAAAAGTCGGTGATTCGACGGCGATGACATCGCCCGCTTGCGCCACCGCACGCAAGGCCAGGTTCAGGGCTTCGATACAGCCATTGGTGATGATGACCTGGTCAGCCGATGTGCTGATGCCAGAATCAAGCGCACGTTTGGCCAGCGCTGCCTTGAGTTCACGGTTGCCACCCGGCGATATCGCCTTGGTCAGCAATTCAGGATAACGGCGCAAAGTGCTGACGGTCAGGCTGCGCAATTGCTGGTGCGGGTACAGGGCAGGGCCGCCAGTTGCCCGCGCCAGATTGCATTTCACCTGGCGCTGGCCCTGGGCGATGATTTCAGACACTTTTTCATGAATACCGACAAATTGTGCCGGGTCGATGATCTTGCCTATCGTTGGTTCCTGCGCCGGTATCAGGCGCACACGGCGTGGTTGCCGCACAAAATAACCGGAACGAGGGCGCGCTTCCAGCCAGCCCTCGGTTTCCAGCTGACGGCATAGCTGCAGGGCAGTCGATAGGCTGACACCGTGTACATGCATGAGTTTGCGCACCGAAGGCATGCGGTCACCGAGCTTGAGCGTGCCACAACGGATAGCATTCAGATAATGGTCGGCCAGTTGCCTGTAGAGAGGTAGGGTTTGCATAGCTTGACGATGTAAAGATGCTCAGGGCCTGCACAGATACAGTTCAGGGCTAACGATACAATAACAGATTATGAATTTGCTGTCTGATGCGATACAGATGTGTATTTTCTGTGCCTGTGCAGGTCTGCAGGCCAAGTTTATCCTGATACGTGTATCCAAACCTCTTTTTGGATCATTCTCGGGAGCATTACCATGCATAGCAATAGCATCAGGCAAGACCAGAGCATGCACTGCCTGTTAGCGGCAGGCAGCACCTTATATGTGAAGACAGGGAAACTGCGTTTAATCGCCTGGCCGCAATTTGTCGAGGGACTGGCATGGCAGGCCGACACGGTATTGGACACAGGCAGTGTGTATCAGGTGCCAAATGATGTCTGGGTAGAATTACGTGCACTGCAGGCTAGCGATGTCCTGCTGCAAAAACCAGAACCTGCACACTGGCGGCAAGCGTTGGTGCAGGCCTGGCAATCATTGTGGGTGGGCTGGCGTGGTCACCAGCCGCACTAAGGAAAATTAAGAGAAATTAAGGGAAAAACTCTTTCAGCAAGAAGTTTTCCAGTTCGGCAGAATCTTCTGGCCGGGCTGACTTGACTATGACGCGGCCCAGCCGGCGGGATTCCCAGTTGAAGTCGCCCTTGTATTCCATACGTATGATTTCTATCATGCGGCGCACTACTGCCAGACGTACGTCACCACCAAGGCCGGCATCTACTTCAAAGGACTGCTTGCCATTCGAAGCAATCACACGGGTGTTCCAGCCACGGAAAGTGAAGCTGGCTACCCGCGTGCCTACTGTCCCCAGTTCAAACACACCGCTGCCGCCACCACGGTTGGCTGCTTGCTGCATGCTGCGTTTGACATTGGCTTCTGCCACTTCCTGCGGGGTCATGCCGCGGCCTGCCTGACGCGCACCTTCATTTTCCTGGGCTGCGGCCTGTTCTGCAGGACGGCGGCGTTCACGCGCAGCATTGGCCAGGGCCATCATGTCCATTTCTGGCGGGGTCTCTTTGGCTTGTGGTGGCGGCGGTTGTGCTATTGGCGAGTCTGTGACTGGCGGTGGCGGTATCTTGGGCCGGGTGATTGCGTTTTTGGATGGTGGCACCCGCACCGGCTTGGATTCAGCTTTTTGCTTTTGTGGCGCAGTCGCCTGTTTGGGGGCTTTCGCCACCTTGTCCATGATAAAGACCATGGGTTCACTGGAGCCAGCCTTGTCAAGCTTCTTCTTTAGCACATTCATGTGCAGCAGGAAGTACAGCAAGAGCCCGTGGACCAGCAAAGCCAGCAAGATGCCGAACATATTCGCAGGGCGAAACCGGATATGCAAATGAATCTCGCCCGGCAGGGCAACTTCATCCTCAGGCGCTTCTATGCTCAACTTCATGGACTATATGAACCGGTGTGCAGAATTTCAAGGTGGCAAGGATACCTCAAACTATGTCTCTCCCTGTAACAAAGATTGTCTGTCGCTGAATCGGCAAACCGGCGCATGCTGATAAAAAACGAAAGTGTAACAAATGACGCGCCCGGTTTTTGAATCTTTAATGCTATTTACATTTGCAAGTAACAAACTATATAGAAAATCAGCCTAACTCCTGACAACTGCTTACAAATAGGTAATAAGAAATTTACATGGCTGTCCTACTCTGCAAGCCTGGGTCGCAAGAATGAACAATTCATATCACATACCAAATCTAGGGAGACAGGACATGGAAGACCAGCCAAGCGTCGAGGACTTGAATACTCAGACCGCAGCGGATCAGGATACGTTCAATCAACAGGCAGAATTGAAGGCAGCGGCGCTGCTGGCATCGACGGCCTTGCTGGCCGCCTGCGGTGGCAGCAATACGACGGCGCAAAATGATACTGGTGGCAATAATACAGCCATGGCTGCACCGCCAGCACCGGCGCCCGACCCCAGTGCCGCAGCGATTACTGCTGCTGAGGCGGCGCGTTTCCTGGCCCAGGCCAGCATGGGAGCCAGCCGCGCCCAGATCGCCAGGGTACAAAGCCTGGGTTATGCAGGCTGGATAGATGAACAACTGAGCCTGCCTGGTAATGGCACGCGCTGGGATTGGCTGGTGTCCAACGGTTTTAACGATATCAGCTACCGCAACAGTCAGGCAGGTTTTGATTCCACCGCCTGGCGCAAACTGATCAGTTCGCCAGACACCCTGCGCCAGCGCTTCACCCTGGCCTTGTCAGAGATTATCGTGGTTTCCATCGACGGCCTCATCGGTGGCGGCTGGAAGGCATTTGGTGCAGCGGGCTGGCTGGACATGCTGGAAGCAAATTGTTTTGGCAATTACCGCAATTTACTGCAAATGGTCTCGACCAGTCCCGCCATGGGGCAATACCTGACCTTCCGTGGCAATGCCAAATACAATGCGCAAACCGGTGCCATGCCGGATGAAAACTATGCGCGTGAGCTGATGCAGTTGTTCAGCATAGGTTTGCTGGAACTCAAACTGAATGGCACGCCGCGCCAGCAAGATGGCAAGAACATAGAAACCTATGACTTGACCGATATCACAGGTCTGGCACGTATTTTTACCGGTTGGGATTTTGACCTCGCTGGTGGCAAGGCGGACAAGCCTGACTTCTTGCACAGGCCCATGACACAGGTACCGATCAGGCATGAAACCGGTGCTTCCACTTTTCTTGATAAAACCGTAGGCGAAGGGCTCAATGGAGCCGATGCACTGAGTGCCGCACTCGACATCATTTTTGCCCATGACAATGTGGCACCCTTCATCAGCCGCCAGCTCATACAAAGACTGGTGACCAGCAATCCCTCAAACGCTTATGTGTCCAGGGTCGCTACGGTATTCAATGATGATGGCAGCGGCACGGCCAGCAAGAAAGGCAATCTGAAGGCTGTATTGAAAGCCATCTTGCTGGATGACGAGGCGCGCAAGCCAGCTAATCTCAGCGACCCGCAGTTTGGTAAATTGCGTGAACCCATGCTGCGTTTCCTGGCATGGGCGCGTGCCTACAATGTCACGGCAACCAACGATATCTGGAACCTGGGCAACACCAGTGATCCTGCTACCAGGCTGGGGCAAAGCCCTTTGCGTTCACCCTCGGTGTTCAATTACTTCCGTCCCGGTTATGTGCCGCCTAATACCGCTATCGCAGCGGCCAGCCTGGTCGCGCCCGAGTTCCAGATCACCAATGAATCTTCAGTCGTTGGCTATGTGAATTACATGCAGCGCGCTATCAGTAGCGGCATCAGTGATCTTGTACCTGACTATAGCAGCCTGATGCCGCTGGCAGACACCGCGCCAGCCATGCTCGACGAAATCAACCTGGTGCTGGCAGCCGGGCAGTTAAGTGCGGCAACTTTGCAAAACCTCAGCACTGCTGTCGATAGCATGCCCAAAGGGAACGACAACCGTCGCAAGCAAAGAATTTATGCGGCGCTGACTCTGGTGCTGGCTGCTCCGGAATTTATCGTTCTCAAATGAGCGCACTTGCGTGCAAATAATAATCTGCTGCCATCACTACAGGAAAGCATCATGAAAAATTCAAACACGATGAATGCCTCACGCCGCGCATTCTTGCAACGTGCTTCTGCACTCTCCATCGCCGGTGTCGCCACACCCTGGGCATTGAATCTTGCCGCCATGGCCGAAGCTTCAGCCGCCACTGCTGACGATTACAAAGCCATCGTCTGTGTATTTTTATACGGCGGTAATGATTACGCCAATACGCTGGTGCCTTACGACAGCGCCAACTACGCCGCGTATTCTCGCCTGCGCCCAACGCTGGCCTATGGCCGCGACAAACTTGATGCGACTGCCTTGCAGAGCTTGAATGTACCGGTCGATAGAAACGGTGTCAGCCATCAATATGCGCTGGCACCTGAGCTGGCACCGCTGCTGCCTATCTTCAATACAGGCAAGATGGGTATCATGCTCAATGTCGGCACCCTGATACGGCCTACTACCAAGCTGGAATACACGAACAAGACCGCGATGTTGCCGCCCAAGCTGTTTTCCCATAATGACCAGCAATCGGTATGGCAATCATCTGCAGCCGAAGGGGCGACATCGGGCTGGGGTGGGCGTATGGGGGACCGCTTTGTGGCGGGAAATGGCAATGCGACTTTCACATGCGTGAATGTCTCCGGCAATGCAGTTTACTTGTCTGGCAATACTGCCGTTCAATACCAGGTCTCGACCAATGGTTCCGTGCCACTCGCAGGTTTGCAGACGCCGCTGTTCGGTTCTGCGGCCTGTTCCACGGCTTTGCAAAATCTGGTCACACAGGCCCGCACGCATGTGTTTGAAAATGAATATACCCGCGTCAGCAAGCGCTCGATAGATGCCAATGATGTCCTGACCACCGCACTGGCGGGGGCACCAGCAATCAACACACCATTCAATGAAGCCAATAACCTGGCCATGCAATTGAAGATGGTGGCGCGCATGATTTCCTGTGCAGGTGCGCTGGGCGCAAAACGCCAGGTGTTTTTTGTTTCCATGGGCGGCTTTGATACCCATGATGGCCTGGTCAGCACTCATCCGGGTTTGCTGGCCAGTGTCGCCGAAGCCCTCAATTCATTTTATGAAGCGACCAGGGAATTGAAGGTCGATAACAAGGTCACCAGTTTCACCGCTTCCGATTTTGGCCGCACCTTGACAGGCAATAATGATGGTTCTGACCATGGCTGGGGCAGCATGCATTTCATGCTCGGTGGTGCAGTCAACGGCAAGCGCTATTACGGCACCGCGCCGCTGGTGGCGACTGACAGTGATGATGATGTAGGGCAGGGGCGCCTGCTGCCGACCACTTCGGTCGATCAGTATGCCGCCACGCTGGGCAAATGGTTGGGTGTATCAGATACGGACATGCTGGATTTGCTGCCCAACCTCAAGTATTACGATGCCAGCCGACGCTATCTTGGATTTGTCTGACTGTTTTTGTCTTCAGATCAGGCCAAACCAGCCCAGTACAGCACCCCCCGCCAGCAGCCATAGCAAATGCAGGCGGGTGCGCCAGACCACGACGGTGCAGACTACGGTCATCAGCCATAAAGGCCAGTCCCTGCCGGCCTGGTCGTGCGATGCCGCCATGATCCAGCCAGTAGCAAGCAAGAGCCCGATGACTATCGGTGCCATGCCCAGCTTGAAGGCGCGCACACTGCGCAACTCACGGTTGGCATGGCCCCAGCTTGCTGCCACATAAGTCAGGGTGGTGCTGGGTAAAAGTATGCCTGTCATGGCGACGAAAACACCTATCAATGCTGTCCACATGCCACCGGCATTCATGCCCACATTCCAGCCCATGAGCGCAATGAACAAGACATTCGGGCCGGGGGCAGCCTGGGCAATCGACACCGAGGCATTGAACTGTGCGTCACTAAGCCAGCCCTGTTGCGTGACCAGGTAACGGTGCATGTCAGGCAGGGTGGAAATCGCTCCGCCTATCGATAACAGTGACAGCATCATGTAATGCAGGAACAGCTGCAACCAGTCATGCCAGTTCATCGTGATGTGCAGGGCACCATGCAGGGTATCAGGCATTATTTCAGCCTCCGGTAAACCAGTGCGCAGGTGATGGTGCCGAGGGTGAACAAAACATAGGCCAGCGGCAGGCGCAAGAGAGCGATGCCGGCAAAACACAGGGCGCTGAAAACCAGCGCAGTAAGCCTGCCAACAGGATTATTTTTGAGAGCCGGCACCAGCTTGAGCGCTGTCGCAATGATCAGGCCCGCCGTCACCGCACTCATGCCACGCAGCGCACCGACAACCTGAGGATACTGGGAAAATTGCGCATACACCACCGCCAGCATGACAACGATCAGCAAGGGGACTGACAACATGCCAGCCAGCGCCGTCATGGCACCGGCAAAACCGAAATGACGGTGGCCTATCATCAGCGACAGATTCACTACATTCGGCCCCGGCAAAATCTGTGCAACCGCCCAGTCTTCGACGAATTCTTCCATCGTCATCCAGCGTTTCTTTTCCACCAGCTCACGCTGTACAACCGCGAGTACGCCGCCAAATCCTTGCAATGCCAATAAGGTAAATGAAATATACAAATCCGCAAGGGAGGTAGGGCGCTGGCTGGCAAGTTCTGTGGACATGATGATGGCAGCCTGGCGGCTTGGCATAGGGCAGGCTTACATTGTAAAGCAGGAGTGAAAATGCTGCTGGGCAAATATTTCATCTATTCAAATTTCCGCAGATGTCGCCATGCCCAGCGAAGCACCTGATGCATAAAAAGTAAGGACTTGTATCAATTGAAACGAAGTCATGCACTTGCTCAATTGTCAGCCAGCTTTGCGCTACAGTGTTTTTATTTTACTGGTCAAAATCATGAGCGAAGACAAGATAGTCATGTATGAAGGCGCCAGCCCGGCGATGCAGGTGGCAGCCGAACAGGCGCGCAAGACTTTCAAGTATTTCTGGCGCGAGCTGTCATGGGAGTACCGACGCATTATTCCCGGTCTGGGTCTGGCTGCGGTCAAAGTGGCGTTTGCGACTGACCCGGATAGTGAGGGGCCGGAAGTTGAGCACATGTGGATTAATGAAATACAGTTTGATGGCGACACCGTATCAGGTGTTTTGCTGAACAATCCGCAGTGGCTGGACAGCATTACAGCTGGCGATCCTGTCAGTGTGCCACTGGCAGAGATCGGTGACTGGATGTACACCATCAACGGCAAAGTTTATGGCGGCTACAGTATTGACGTCATGCGCAGCGACATGTCAAAAGCCGAGCGCGATGATCATGACCAGGCCTGGGGTCTGGACTTTGGCAACCCTGGTGAAGTCATGATCGTGCCCGCCGCTACGCAAGAAAAACAGGGCTTTTTATCTGGCCTGTTTGGTAAAAAAGAACAGCCCGTTATTCTCACCACAGCAGACTTGCCTGAACATCCCATGAGTGAAAACATGGCTGAGAAAATGGACCAGGGTTTGCGGGATGAACCAGCGTTTACCCGCAGCGTCGATGCTGATGGCTGGACCCTGTTGCAGAGAGACGCACTGGCAGGTAATCTCGCGCCGGTGAGTTTGCTGGTCAAGCATGGTGCCGATCCCGGCGCGCTCAATCCCAAAGGCGAATCTGCACTGGATCTGGCGCGCAAGATGGGCTGGCCGCGGATAGTTGCCTTGCTCGAAAAGAAATTATATTAAGCAGTTTTTTTACTTCACGAAAAATCACGATTCTCTTTGCTTATGGTGTGCGCGTATGCGTGCACGCCATTCGCCGAGCACGGTCAGTGCACTCTGAAATTCTTTTTCTATCAGGTCGGCTTCTGCATCCGTAATCACACCATCGATCAAGGCAGTTGATACTGCCTCTGCCACATCGCCAACGCGGCTCATGACGCGACAAACCGTTTGCGACAAATCATCTTCACTGACCTGGTCAGGCTCAGGTATCACAAATGCTGCCATGCCATGGCGGCTTAACAGTGCATGCAGTGGCAGATGGGCATCCTTGACGCCCGCATCGTGACAGAGCTCAACGATCAGCGAGAGTTCTTCAAACGAAGGGTAGTGTGACTCTATGCCCGGTGCCAGCTTGTTGCGCAAGACATTCACCGAGACTTCCATGCGGCCCGCCAGGGCTTCCAGGCCACCAGGATAGGCGCGCGCAATCTTGTACAAGGCGTCGTGCTGGTTCATGTCTGAATATTTTCGTGTCATGGTGAATTCCCTAATTTATTACCGATGATCTTTGTGTTTTTGCTCACTATGATGACATCCATCAAGCGTTGAGGGATTGTACAGATAGCTTAACCATATTTCTATAGATGAGAACCATGAACAGTTTTAATAACAAATTAATAGCAATCATGCTGGCACTGGTCTTGCCACTCTCGGCCAGCCTTGCGCATGCTGCTGGGCGTTCATCCGGGTCTTCTGGCGGTTTTCGTGGTGGCTTCTCTTCGCAAAGAAGCGTCAGCAAGCCTGCACCATCGGCACCCTCAAAGACAGGATTTGGCAGCTTCAATACCAGCAAGCCTGCGTATACAAGCAAGAAGTCTGATTCTGCACTGAACCGTGACCTGGAAAAAAACCAGGCACAGGCAAATGCACAAAAGAGCATGGATGCACGCCAGCAGACAGCGCAGCAAAGCCAGCGGGGCTTTGGTAATAGCGCTGGCAACAACGGTGTTAATAACAGCGGCAATCAACAGGCTGCTAATCAGCCTGCCAACCAGCCTGCATATACAACACCACCTCTGACGCAATCTGCACCGGTCATGATGCAGCCGCAGGTAGTGCAGAGAGGTAGCGGCATTTTGCCTGCCGTCGTCGGTGGCGTGATACTGGGTAGTGTGATGAGCCACCCTCAGGCCGCAGAAAACCGTCAGTCCCAGCAACTGGAACCGATTGCCAATATCGGGACAGGCAGTAGCAAGGATGAGGTCGCCAGCAGCGCTGCCGCAGTGGATGACAAGACACTTGCACTGAGCAGTTCAGATGCAGAAAACGCAGCGGCAACGGCAACAGTATCAGCGACAGCGACCAAAGTGACACAAGAGAACGGTGGTTTTAAATTGCTGCGCACCGTTCTCGTCATCTTGCTGCTCGCTGCGCTGGCCTGGGCGGGCTGGCAATTCCTGCTTAGCAGACGCAGCAGGCGCAATAAGCAAGACAGTGCAGTTCATTACAGTTTAGGAGGAAATTAATACCATGGCCTGGAAAGATGCATATCAGTATGTAGGCAAGCTGTTCAACAAACACGACAAGGATGAACTTGTCGCAGATGACATGCATGCAGAGAGTGGCAGGCAAGATGCCTCTCTGCCGCTGGGCGCGCGTATAGGCAGTGTCGTCAATCTGCAAAAGACACCGTTGATACGCGCCATCAGCCAGGGTTCGTTGATCGCCATGCCGGATGAAGCGGAGACCCGCATCGTCGCCATCAGCCGTGTGCAACTGCCGATCAGCGGCAAGATGTACCGCTATTACCTGAACCGCGATGCCGATGCTAACAATGGCGGCGAGAAATTCCTGCAGTTGTATTGCGATGCCAGCGGTGAATTGCAAGAGCTCTTGTATTGCAGCCACCTGACAAGGCTGATACCAGAAACCGTCGAAGACCAGCAAGCCTTTCTCGGTGAAAACGGTGCCGGTCTGGGTGACCGCAACTACAGCTTGTGGCGTGAGCAATTGGCGGGCATAGGCTGGGATGAGGCCAGCCTTGACAGTGTATTTGCTGATGCTGACAGTCTGCAATATGAACGCGATGCCGGTGACCCGGCGCAGGAATTCGTTGCTCCTTTTAAAGGTGTCGAAACCCGCATCGATGATGCAGCGGGCAAACTCGGTTTGCAGCAGGATGTGGTCTTCATGCCCTACCGCAGGAGTTTGAATGAGGCAGGTGAGCAGTCTGAATTACTGTTGATCAGCACTGAGATTTTACGTAGCAAGGATGGCAGCAGCAAGCGCGACATCCATGTTGATTTTATGATTGCCCTACCCCTGGAAGCGGAAAGGCTGCTGGTGCAATAGCACCGTTTTGATGTAGTACCCGTAATACAGTATTTGACCATTACCGCATCACACACTGAGAGGATTACCATGAGCAATATGAATGGCTGGGGCCTGACCGCACGTTTGATTTCCAAACACTTTGGCGCACTCGGCGACAAGATATCTGAGGCGATCGCCAATTTTGATCCTGAGACAGCGACCGAAGCTGACCGCGACCGCCTGGCAGCCGCCTTGCGCGATACGGCACAAAAACTGGCCGCGGCCCGCGCTTCTTTCGACAAGGAACATAATGATGTGGTGCGCCTGCGTGAGCTGATTGCGAACGATGAAAAAGCCTCGGCGACACTGGCAGACCGTCTTGCGGCAGGCAAGATTTCTGAAGCGACCGTCAGCCTGTTCTGTGATGAGCTTGAAGCCAACAAGGCACGCCTGCCACTGGAAATTCAGGAAGAAGCAGATGCCAGAGAATACATGGATGAATTGCAGAAGATCGTCGATGCCTTCTCCAGACAACTGGCAGACTTTGATGCTGCTGCGAAAAAAGCCCTGCAAAGCCTGGCTGCGGCCAAGGCACAAAAAGACTTGCAGCAATTGCGCATGGATCGCCAGGAGCAGCTTAGCAGCCTGTCCAGCATGGCCAGCCATTCAAGTGCCTTGAATGCCCTGACACGCCGCGCACAGACAGTCAGTAACGAAGCGGCGGGTTTGCGCATCGTTGCCGATATCGCGCAAAAACCGCTGGACCAAGCGGCAGAGATTGACGCCATCCGCAAATCGGTGGCGCAGGCAGATACTGCAGGTGAGAGCACACTGGAAAGACTCAAGCGCCTTTCCAGCCAGACCGCAACAGCGGCTTAAGCCTGCCTGCTGACCCTCTGGGTCAGTAGTGTCAGCCAGCGGTCTGCACCAGTGACTTCGCTGATGACTTGTGAAAAGTCACAGACGGTGCGGGCCGCTCTTTCGAGTAACTGTATGTCCGCTTCATGCTGGCGTGCCACATGCGGATCTTCAAGGAACAGAATACGGCGTATCTGCCTGTCCAGCACCAGCTCTGCCAGTTGTGCATCCCCACCGAGGGGGCCGGAAAGATAAGGGGTGACCCAGTTCTTTCCGCTTTCTTCTCCCTTGATTCTTTGTGCCAGCTTGTTCAGCAAGCCACCGGTGGTGCCGGTTGCATAGCGCTGACCAAAGCTGTCGAGCAGCGCAAAGTGTTTCTCCACCATGAGCAGCATGCTGTCCTTCATCGCATCATGGGCGATCAGGGCGATGCCTTCATTTTGTAATTCAAAAGTCGGGTTCAGTTTGAGGTCTGTTGCCGCACCGCTTGCCGTGGCTTCGAGTTCCAGCCATTCCCTGGCGCTGGCCAGCGTCGCCAAAAAAGGTTTGCGGTGTATCACGCACTGACGCTTGAGTGCCTGTGCCTCCGGGAAAACCGATGAAGGATCGACCGGGTCTATCAGGTAGATCACGGCATCCACCGCCCTGCCCGGGTCTTTATCGACCACTCTGGATACCAGTTTCATGAGCCCACCTTCACGGCCATAGGGAAAACGCTCAACCGCAGGGCAGCTTTCCAGCAGTCCATGTGAAATAATGGCGTCCAGAGTACGCCCGACGATGACCAGCTCAGCCTGCAAATGTCGTAGCGCTGGTCCGCCACCATGTAGTAGCTGCACCAGTGCAGAATTCGGGGCGTCCTGGTGAGATCGGTTGGCAATCAATCCTATGCGTAGCTTTTTTGCTGAGGTCACGGCATCTGCTTTCATGGCGGGTGGGAAAACTGTCTGTCCCCGTAGTTTACTCTCAGAGTGGCTACACTTGCTGACCGGTGGCTACATTTTGTTACCTAATCCAACAGTCGAGACACACGCAAAAGGCAGGACAGGCGTAGCATTCTGTACATGAAGTAAAACAGGTGAGGATAAAATGAAAAAATGGCGGCATCTGCTGATGGTGCTCATGATCATGACGACCTGTGCCTCGGCTCTGGGTGACGATGATTTTGATGATGAAATGCAAGTCCGGCGCTGGGCCCTGCTAGGGGACACCCAGGCACAGAATATGTTGGGCTTGCTCTACCTTGAGCCCAGTGAGAACCTGCAAAATCCTCAGGAAGCCGCTTACTGGCTGGAGCAGGCCGCGGATCAGGGACATGCCGGTGCTCAGGCCAATCTGGGTGTCATGTACCTGACGGGTGAGGGCGTGGAAACGGATGAAGGCCAGGCTTTCCGTTTGTTTCGCCGTGCCGCCCTGCAGGGGCTGACTTCTGCGCAACTGGCCCTGGGCTATATGTATGCCAACGGCAAGGGCGTGGAAGAAAACCCCGAAGAAGCGGTATTCTGGTATCAACAGGCAGCCCACCAGGGGAATGCCAGTGCCCAGCATTACCTGGCGCTGGCCTTGCAGGATGGTGCCGGGATAGAAAAAAATGTTGCCCAGGCGGCTCACTGGGAAACGCTGGCCGCCGACCAGGGTTTATCGAGTGCCCAGTTTCAAATGGGTTTGCGTTACCTGCATGGTGACGGAGTAGAGCGTGACACGGTGACAGGCTACCGATATCTGCTCAAAGCCAGTGTCAAAGTCGGCAGCATGGCAATGGATAGTCGTGAACTGGTCAGCAATGATTTGACCAGTGAACAGATTGCCGAGATTCGCGATGATTCACGCTACTGGAAAACGCATCTTTGATTTACCCTGATGAACCAATGAAAAAATGCCGCTCATTTTTAGCGGCATTTTTTTTATGTGTCCGGCAATTTAGCTTATTTTCAGCGCAAATCTCAGCGCAAATATTGTTGTTCAAATTCCTGTGCTGACATCGCGTGGGCAAACAGATAGCCCTGCATTTCCTCGCATTGCAATTGCTGCAGAAAGTCTCTTTGCTCCAGGGTTTCCACGCCTTCGGCAATCACGCGTAATTTCAGGGCATGGGCCAGGCTGATGATGGCAGTGACTATTGCGATATCGCTTTCATTGCCCGGCAAGTCATCAATGAATGAGCGGTCTATCTTGAGTTTGTAGATAGGGAAACGTTTCAGGTAGCTGAGGCTGGAATAACCGGTACCAAAGTCATCAATCGCCAGCTTGACGCCGAGGGCTGCCAGGGCTTCCAGTTTTCTCAGTGCATCTTCTGCATCCTTGATGAGTATCGATTCTGTCAATTCCAGTTCTATGCATTGTGGCTGCAAGTCATGTTCCTGCAAGGCTGCCGCAATGCTATCTACAAAATTGGCTTGCTGGAATTGCAGTGCAGAGACATTGATCGCCACCCGCATGGACTTGCCATCACGATTCCATAAGGCGGCCTGCCGTATCGCTGTTTGCAGGACCCAGTTACCTATGGGGACAATGACGCCCGATTCTTCTGCCACCGGTATGAATTGTGAAGGGCTGACTTCGCCCAGGTCTTTGTCCGTCCAGCGCAATAAGGCTTCGACACCCAGCAACTTGCCGGTATCCAGCTCTATCTGAGGCTGGTAATGCAAGCGGAATAACTCATGTTCCAGTGCCTGCCGCATTGCATGGTCGAGCTTCATGCGTGACAACAGACCGATATTCATCTGGCGCTGGTAAAAACGGAAGTCTGAACGCCCGCGTTCCTTGACATGGTACATGGCACTGTCGGCATTCTTGATCAGGTCAGCCATGCTTTGTCCGTCTGCCGGATAGAGCGCAATACCTATGCTGGCAGTCACGGTGAAATTCATGCCGTCGATTGAAAACGGCGCTGATAATTCTTCCAGCACCCTCCTGGCACAAATCTCCGCACCTTCGGCATCGGCTTCATGCAGCAGCAAGACAAATTCATCCCCGCCCAGACGAGCAGCAGTATCGACCTGGCGTATGCATTTCTTCAATCGTTCTGTGACTTGCAACAGCACCCGGTCACCAAAGGGGTGGCCTAGAGCATCGTTGATTTGCTTGAAATGATCAAGGTCGAGAAACAGCAGGGCAAAGGTCGAATGATTGCGGCTGGAAATCGTGATCGCCTGGCGTATGCGCTCATCCAGCAGCAGCCGGTTGGGCAAGCCTGTCAATACGTCAGAAAATGCCAGTTCTTCTATCTTTTGTTTTGCCGTATGGGTTTCTGTCCTGTCCTTGAAAAAGCCTATGTAGTTCAACGCACTACCCTTGGCATCCGGGACCCTGACCAGGGAAATCATGCACAGATAGGCATTGCCATTCTTGCGGCGGTTCCACAATTCTCCTTCCCAGAAGCCCAGGTTTTCCAGCTCCTTGAGCAGGTTCTCCACCTGGCTGGCATTGCCTTCCATGGAAAAAAATTCTCTGGGAGTCTTGCCCAGCATTTCCTGTTCGGTATAACTGCTGAGGCGCTCGAAACTTGGGTTGGTGGTGACTATCTTTTGTTCGGCATCGGTAATGAAAATCGCATCGGTACTCGACTCAAATACCTTGGCTGCAAGGCGCAGGCGTGCCTCGTCTGCCAGACGCTGGGTGATATCGCGGTAAGAATAAACCCGGCCTATCGGGCGTCCCCGTGCATACTGCGGCAAGGTCACCCTCTCCAGTATCTTGCCAGAGCGCAGGCTCAGTACATCAGTCGCTTCCATCAACGGCGAGCGGGTGATGGTGCCCAGTCGCTCTTCATACTGCCTGGCATCGAGCATGCTTTTATCCATCCAGGCATAGATGGCTCTGTCATTACGCTGGGTCATCAAGTCGTCCGGCAGCCCCCACAGCTCAGCGAACAAATGGTTGTAACTGCGTATCGCACCATCAAGATCAGTGACCAGTATGCCGTCTGCCGTGGATTCCAGTGTGGCACGCAGTTCGGCAATCAGTTTTTCAAGCTCATTCTCGACCTGGCGCTGACTGGAATGGTCATTGATGGCGACCACATAGACTGAGCTGTCCAGGCCCATCCTGAGCAGGGTAACCCGCCTTTCTATCTGGACTATGCTGCCATCGGCGCGTTTCAGCAGGGTTTCGGAATGAATGTTTTCTGATAAACCTGCCGCCACATCTTCCCAGAAGAACACATCTTCAGGTGCCGCAGCCAGATCAACGATGCCCTTGCCAAACAGGCTGCCAGGCGGGACTTGCAGCAAGTGATGGATAGCCTGATTGGCAGCGACTATGCGTAGCTGTATGGGATCGACCAGTATCACTGCTTCCAGCAAACCTTCTATCAGTGATTGCCAGGGATGGGCTTTCATGCGTCTGCCCCATCTTCGCTACGCGCTTCGGCCTCCAGCCCGCGTTCAAAGAAATAGCACAGGCGTTTGCGTGGCGACAAATAATCATAAGCCGCCTTCGGCAGTTGCAGCGGCTTTAAGCTGCGGTGTATGCACAGCGTGTCTTCATGCTCCAGGTTGATGACCAGTGCCTCGTCACGAGGTATGGCCGAATTGTGGATAACAACCTTGGGTTTGATGGGCCGCGCAGAATTGACAGAAACCACCATGGCATAGCGCTCATCGGTCAGGTGCACGACTGACCCCGGTGGATAAATGCCCATCATGCGGATAAAGGCAGTCAGGGTGGGGGCATGAAAGCGCGGTTTGTGCTGGGTAAAAATTTGCGACAGGGCCTCGTGCGGCGTGACTGCAAATGCCGGGTTGGCCGGATTACACAGATTATCGTAATGATTGACCAGGGCAACGATGCGGCTGATCGCGCTCAGCTTGTCACCCTGTACCTTGCTGGGGTAACCCGTGCCATCAGCATGTTCATGGTGCTGGGCGATGGCCAGCATGACATTCGCCGACAAGCCCATCTTGCGTGCCATTGCCAGACTATGCAGGACATGCTCATGATACAGCTCCCGCTCGGCATGGTTGAAATGCTCGTCCTGCCAGCGCAGGCGGTCTGGCAATTCCATCTTGCCTATGTCATGTAGGATGGTGGCGACACCCAGGTCCAGCATCTCGGCCTTGCTCAAATGCAGCGCCCGGCCCAGCAAGAGTGAAATGACGGTCACATTGATCGAATGCAGCGAGGTTTTTTCACCGGCTTTTTCTGACAGCAGGCGTATCGCTGCTTCATCTTCACCGAGTATCTGGCCCAAGAAACCTTGTATCAATTGTTCGGCCAGTTCTTTGGCCTGGGAAGGCTGGGAATGGAGCAGATCCGTGACCTGCTTGAAGGTTTGTGCCGCATGGGCAAACTGGCGCTCACAGACTTGCAGGCTGGCTTGCTGGCTGGCCAGCAATTCTCTTCTTTGCCGGGCGGCAAAGGCCACCGGGCTTTCGGTAGATTTGATCTCTTGCTGGGCGGGCTGTTGTTCCTCAGTGGTGCTGGCTTCGGGCGTGCTTTTATCCGGCGCATAGCGTATGCGCTCCAGCCCCAGCGAACGTATGGTATCAATTTGCGACTGACTGCTGATCTTGAAATTCGAAACCGGGAAGGGATGATCCATCCAGCCTACGTCCAGATAGACAAACATGCCTATACGCAGCTGGCCAAGCTCAATAAACTGTGTATGAATATCAGTCATGACACCGGTGTCCGGAAATGTGACGCTTGAGCTCGGTTTGTAGCGTAAATGCTGCCTGGTAGCGCGATGTGTTACGCGCAGCATTATTCTGTATGTTACATCAGCTTTTTGTGTGTCTGCCTACAATTCCGGCTTGAATGTGGGTTTTATGCTCAAATTGTGCTGGTTTTGATGCAAAGCAGGGATTTTTTGCCTTACTCAGGGTTTTGCACAATCACAGACATCATTTCCCTTATCGAAAATGATGCGCCAGACGCCCGGGCTTTCTTGCCGCCATATTGAAGTAAAGGTCGCCATCAGTTTGCCTTGCGGGTCACGCACCGGTCCGCTGCTGAGTGCCAGCTTGCCTGATTCCAGTACTTCTACTGTTTCCGGCGCCCAGGAAAAAGGGGCGGCAGAGCCTTCATAAAAGCGTTTCCAGGCTGCTGCGACTTCCTGTTTGCCGTGCAAGACTTTTTTGGTCGAAAAAAAGATGGTTTCATCCGCCAGGAATTCAGTGAAAGCCTTGTGGTCACGCACTTCCATGGTCCTGGCGAAGGCGGCTTCAGTTTGCATGACTTGTTTGACCAGTGTGGCATTGTCATCAGCGGCATCGGCATGCAGGCTAATGATCATGCCAGCTAGCATGCAGGCGGCCAGCAGCAGGCGTGAGTAAATGGCAGTCATAAGAAACTCCCTTCAGATGAACATCAGCTTACAGGTTTAAAAGAAACTGGAAATTTGCTCCAGTGACTTCTTTTGTATATTCGGTACCAGGCAATGCTCTGCCGGATAGCCGACCACCAGCAGGATATAAGGTTTCTCATTGTCTGGTCTTTGCAGCAACTGGTTCAAAAATCCCATGGGGCTTGGGGGTATGGGTCAGTGTTGCCAGGCCAGCCTGATGCAGGGCTGAAATCAAAAAGCCAGTCGCAATTGATACAGACTCAGGCACATAATAATTTTTGACAGCGCTGCCGTCATCCATGAGTGTGGCTTTTTGCCCAAAGATGGCGATCAGATAAGGGGCAGTTTCCAGGAAAGGTTTGTCCGCGTCCGTGCCCAGCGGTGCCAGGGCATCTTTCCACTCCTGCGGGGCACGTCTGTCATAAAACTCGCGCTCTTCTATCTCTGCCTCTATGCGTATCTTGTGCTTCAGGGCGGGGTCGGTGACCACGGCAAAATGCCAGGGCTGGTGATTGGCACCTGATGGTGCTGTACCTGCTGTCAGCAAACAGGTTTCTATGACTGCGCGTGGTACAGGGCGGTCAGAAAATTCGCGTATGGTCTTGCGTCTTTTCATGTCCTCGTAAAAGCTTTGCGCACGTGCCAGCATTTCGCTTTCAGGGTAGGACTGGTAAGTCGAGAGCGGAACGAACTGTGGCGATCCCTGATTGAATGACAGTTTGCTCATGGCTTTTCCTTGCAATACTGGTGGAAGGGATGCGAAGCTTTAATCGTTACGGTTTTTCCTGAATGCCAGCCAACCGGCAATCGCAGTAAACGTCGCCACGATGGCAACGACGATCCAGAAACCATTTTCATGCTGGGCCAAAGGCACGCCACCAACGTTCATGCCGAGCAGGCCAGCGATGATATTGATGGGCAGGGCCAGCACGGTGACGATCGTCAGCACGAACAGCGAGCGGTTATTCTGTTCATTGACACTGGCGGCGATTTCTTCCTGCAGGAGTTTGATGCGTTCCTGCAAAGAAGCCATATCGCTGAGGACCACGGCAAATTCTTCTGTCGATTGACGCAATTCCTGTACATCACGCTCAGCCACCCAGACCGGTGGCCTTTGCAGCAGGCGGAACAGGGCGGCAGGCTCAGGAGCCAGCAATCTTTGCAGGCGTACCAGCACACGGCGCAATTCACCGAGATTCGCCCGTTTATGATTCAAACGGTCAGCCAGCAAGTGATCTTCGATATCATCGATTTTCTTGATGACATTGCGCACTATGCCTATCAGCACGTCGGCCTGGTCACGCAATAAATGGGTCAGCAATTCTGTCGGTGAGCTGAAATGCTCACCCTGATTCACTGCATTGCGCAGCCGATCTACAGATTGTAGCGGTTTGCGCCTGGCGCTGATCATGACATTGCTGCTGACACTCAGCCACAGGGTGGCAATGTCCGAGGCTTCAAAGGCAAAGTCATGCAAGACATCATTGACGACCGCGATCAGGCTATGGTCAGCGTGTTCTATGCGGGTCGAGCGTGAGCCTTCATGCAGGGTTTCAAAAAATTCGTCTGGCAGAGACGCATGTTCGCGCAGCCATTTTTCGGCAGCGACATTGGATAAATTGAAATGCAGCCAGATGAAAGAATCATCGCAGCTGCTGTGCGGTGATTGCAGCCATTCGACCGCCTCTTTGGTATATAAGGGCTTGCCGGGCTGTTCATGTGCAAAAACATAGCCACAAATCAGCCCCGACTGATCTGAACCATACGACAAGTGATCTGTTTGCATTTGCTGTCCAGGCGAAGAAACTGGACACATTGTAAATCAGCCAAGCATGTTCATGCTTAGCCTATCAGCATGTTTTTGTAAGATTGCGAAGCCTGGCGTATGCAATCCTGGAAGGTCAGGGCTGCATGGGACAAAGGCCGGGTCTTGTTCCATATCATGCCTACCGGGCTGGGCAGATGGCCCAGGTTCAGAGGCAGGATTTGCAAGACACCTTCACTGACCAGTTGGCGGGCCGCTGACAGTGACAACAAGCCCAGGCGTGGCGGTTCCATCAGCAAAGGCACGTTGACTGAGCGCGACACTGATTCGATGACGTCGGTAGGTTTGTTCAAACCGTTCTTGGCCAGCAGGTTGATCATGCGCTGATGCGTCGGTGATTCTTCTACCGACAAAATCCAGGGCAGGTTATTCAAATCCATCCAGGTCAGGTTATCGCGTCTTGCCAGCGGGTTCTTGCTGGAAGTGACGATGACAAGAGGGTCGTCATACAAAACTTCTTCCTGCAGATGTTCTGCCGCACGTTCAGAAAACACACGGCCTATGACCATGTCTATCTTGCCTTCGCGCAGTTCATGCAAGAGCTGATCGACCGTGCCATCCATAATGCACAAGGTGACATTGGGCCAGCTGGCCTTGAGTATCTTGACGGCCTTGGGAATAATGGTAGTTGAGACCACACTCAAGATGCCGACCGTGACTTTGCCGACGGTGCCGGTAGCCAGAGAACGCATCTCCTGATGTGCTTTTTGCAAATTAAATAAAACTTCTCTAGCATGTCTGATAAGACATTCGCCAGAGGGTGTTGGTTTTATACCACGGCCAGCACGCTCAAATAATTTGACACCTATTCCTTCTTCCATTTCACCCAGCATCTTGGAAACAGCCGGCTGGCTGACATGCAAAGTCGCCGCAACCTGAGCAACCGTCTGCTTATCCGCCAGTTCTACCAGCAGGCGCAGATGCTTGATTTTGAGTTGCCGGGCGAAGTACTTTTCTATGGGTAAGGTATCAATCATAACGATAATTATATACGTCTTTATGAAATTCTCATTGGACGGTAATGAAATTGTAATGGGATCATTCTGAGATGCAACAAAGTGTATCGAATTGTTAGTGTTGCGCGGACTGTGGAAAACCACAGGTTTTTGACAAAACACTACCGCGTAAGAACAAGACGACATGCACATTGTTTAAGCAACGTTTAGGTTCGACCGCGAAACCTCAAGTCAGTTCAAGAGACTTAAGCGATTGTTGCCATCATTGCAGGCTATACCTGTTCATGTTCCACCAAGGAGATTCTGGATGTTTTATCAAGAGAAGAAATGTGCTTATGCTGTCAAGCTGGCACTGGCAATGTTGTCTGGCAGTATGCTCGTCAATGCTCACGCACAGACTGAGCCAGCAGAAAAAATTCAAAAAATTGAAGTCACTGGTTCCCATATCAAGCGTATTGATAAAGAAGGTACTTCTCCTATCCAGACTCTGACGGCAAAAGATATCAGCCAGAGCGGTGCAACTTCTGTTGCCGAATTGCTGCGTACTATCCCTGCCCTGGGCAGCGGTAGTGCATTCGACGCAGTTGATGGCGGCTTTTCCCGCGGCGTAGCGACAGCATCCCTGCGTGGCCTGGGTTCCAGCTCCACGCTGATTTTGTTGAATGGCCGTCGCATGACGCCATCGGCTTATGCCAATCCTAATCAAGGTCAATCGACACTGTACGATATCAACAGCATTCCTTTGTCCATGCTGGAACGCGTAGAGATATTCAAGGATGGCGCATCTGCAGTTTACGGTTCTGACGCTATCGCCGGTGTAATCAACTTCATCACCAAGAGCGATTACCAGGGTCTGCAAATGAACGCCAGCATAGGCGCGAATGATAACAACCAGTTCAAGAAAAAAAGCATCAGTGGTTTTGCCGGTTTTGGTAACTATGCACAAGACGGTTACAACGTCACTTTCAGTGCTGAAGTTTCCAAGCGTGACCGCGTTGCCATCAAGGATGCCAACGACGTAGAAAAAGACCTGTACAGCATACTGAACAACCGTCTGTCCCCATACTCCAGCTTCGCGAGCAACCAGCCATTCTTTTACCGTGAACGTACATCAGGCAGTAACACCTTTTTCTCTGCCAATGACGCCAACGTGGTTAACCGCACCAATTGCGATCCTTCCCGTTTGATCACAGGCGGCGCGCAATACAATATTGCTACTACCAGCGCTTTGTATGGCCGTCAGTTCTGTAACTACAATCTCGACGACTTCGCCGAAGTACAAGGCGCAGGCCAGGACATCAGCGCGATGTCACGCGGTATTTACCAGATCAACGACACACTGTCCGCTTTCGCTGAAGTTGCGTACAACAAAACTGACCGTGACTACACCGGTGGTTCACGTACTATCGATGGCCGCACACCATCCACAGCGTTTGCCCTGTCTGGCGCAGGTTCACCATTCCAGGCTATCTTGCCGGTAGGTCATCCTGACAATCCTTTCCCGACCAGCCGTGCAGCCGTGGTTTACCGTTTTGAAAACATCGCGGGTGGCAGCAATACCACCAATGAATCCCTGCGTTTCGCATCTGGCCTGAAAGGCACTTACAAGACCTGGGATTGGGAAACTGGCGTTTTGTGGAACCGTTCCGAGCGTACAGATATCGCCAATGGCTTCCTGTTGCTGCCAGAAGTGCAAAAACTGATTAACCAGAACATGTCTCTGGCTGATGTTGCCAAACAGCCTAACCTGAGCCGTCCGTTGAAGAGCGTTGGCGTAGCTGAAATTGCCCAGGCTGATTTCAAGGCTAGTACAGAATTCGGCAGCTTGCCTGGCGGTGCTATCGGTTTTGCTTCCGGTGTTGAATTCCGTCAGGAAAAAATGACACTGACACCAGACAATCTGACCAGTTCTGGTCAGGTTCTGGGTCTGGCTAACCAGTTTATCCAGGGTCAACGCAACGTTACTTCCGCTTTCGTTGAAGTACGTACACCGTTCCTGAAAAACTTTGAAATGGATTTTGCTGGCCGTATTGATAAATACCCTAGTTTCAAAACCAATTTCGTACCAAAAGTTGGTGCAAAATGGACAGTCAATGATTCCCTGGCTTTCCGTTCCACATATGCACAAGGTTTCCGTGCACCAGCACTGGTACAAGTTACTGCAGGTGGTACCCAGACTTTCCTGAACGGCCTGGTTGATCCTATCCGTTGCCCTGATGGCAAGACACCTTTGACTGGTGCCGACAACACTGATTGCTCCAGAAGTATTTCGACGCTGATCCGTCAAAATCCTAACCTGAAGCCAGAAACATCACGTAGCTTCTCGCTGGGTATGGTCTTGTCACCTACACGTGACTTCGACATCCTGGTTGATTACTACAACATCCGTAAGGAAGACGAAGTTGCGGCCCTGTCATCCACACTGATCCTGAATAATCAAGATGCATATCCAGGCACAGTGGTGCGTGATACCAATCCTGTCAACTTTGTCAAAGACAAGAACGGCAATGTCGTTCCTAACTCTGGCCCGCTGATCTCCCTGTTGCGTAACTACGTCAACCAGGGCAGTACAGTAGTCAGTGGTGTTGACGTCGAAATGGCTTTGCGCAATAACCTCGGCGACAATGGCAAACTGGATACGCGTTTCCGCACTTCCTACACGATAGAATTCCGTCGTGCAGAAAAACCGGGTGATCCAGAAACCAACCTGGTTGGTACACGTGGCGGTATCTCCAACTTCTCTACCAGCGTTGGCGACATCCCTCGTCTGCGTGCAAGTCTGTCTTCTTCCTGGACCAAGGCAGCACACACAGTCAATGGTGCAATCAACTTCACTGGTGGCGTATCCCTGATGCGTTATACCAATGCTGCTGAAACTTACCCAGTGTCTTATTGTAACTACGGTTCCGGCCAGCCAGCGACGGCAACATCATTGGGCGGCGTAGCCAAATACCTGACGTATGTACCTGAATGCGCAGTTGCCAGCTGGACTACAGTGGATCTGGGTTACACCTACAAAGGTATCAAAGACCTGACTATCGGTCTGCGTGTATTGAATGCCTTGGATTCCAAAGCACCTTATGATCCAAGCTCCAGCTACACAACCAGTGGTTACAACGACAGCCTGCACAATGCCTATGGCCGTGCATTCCGTCTGAACGTAGGTTATGTATTCAAATAATCTGCAAGCAATGCAAGAAGTAGTATAAGAACAGGGGCCGAGGCCCCTGTTTTTTATTAAGCCTTGCAAAGTTTCAGTATAATCAGGGCAATTAAGACATCTGTCTCTGGTAAACCAGCTTACACATGCAGGCAGGGCATCATGGCATCGTGGCAATGGGCTGGATTTTTGATACAAGTAGAAAGCACGCCATGTTTAGTTGGTTCAATACAAAAGAAGAAAAAGCGTTCGGTCTGCAGCTTGCTGAATTTGTCATCAAGGAAATACCCTTGGAAATGGCCAAAAAAAAGCAGGACAAGACCGTGGCCAAACGCCAGAAAGTCATGCAGCAGGCGGCAATCAAAGTACTGGAATTTAAACGGGATCACCGTTTGAACGTCTATAAGAAAGCGCAGCTCGGCAACAGTTTCAAGTGGCGCTTGCTGGAAGAAGGCTTTGACCCCGAGGTTGCCAGCGAACTGACTACGATAGTAGTCAGGGAAATGGGTTAAGTTTTATAGAGCATCCTGCAGCAGTCCACTAGAGGGAATCAGGGCCAGACCCCGGTCCCCCGGGCGCTTACAAATTTGGTGCCAGCCAGCGTTCTACTTCCTCCTTGGGCACGCCACGGCGTGCTGCCATATCGGTGACCTGATCATCGGCAATCTTGCCCACGCTAAAATACTTGGATTCAGGGTGGGCAAAGTAAAAACCCGATACTGCCGCGCCCGGTATCATGGCCCATGATTCAGTGATATACATCTCTATCTCTTCACACTGCATCTGCTTGAACATCTCGGTCTTGACCGTATGTTCAGGGCATGCCGGGTAGCCAGGCGCAGGGCGTATGCCTTTATAGTTTTCCTTGATCAGGTCTTCATTGCTCAAGGCTTCATCAGCGACATAACCCCACAGGTCTTTACGCACGCGTTCATGCAGGTATTCGGCAAAGGCTTCAGCCAGACGGTCGGCCAGTGATTTCAGCATGATGCTGCTGTAGTCATCATGGGCATCTTCAAAGCGCTTTTCATACTTTTCTATACCCAGGCCAGCCGTGACGGCGAACATGCCTATATAGTCCTTGATACCACTGTCTTTCGGCGCGATGAAGTCTGACAGGCACTGATTGGGTCTTTGCACGCCATCAATGATGGGTTTCTCGGTTTGCTGGCGGGTGCCGTAATAGGTCAGGGCTACCTGGCTGCGGGTGTCGTCGGTATAGATTTCTATATCGTCGTCATTGACGGTATTGGCAGGCAGCAGGGATACCACGCCATTCGCCGTCAGCCAGCGGCCTTCGATGATTTTCTTCAGCATGGCCTGGCCTTCGGCAAATACCTTCGTTGCAGCCTCGCCGACGACTTCATCAGTCAATATTGCCGGGAAAGGGCCAGCCAGGTCCCAAGTCTGGAAGAACGGGCCCCAGTCTATGTAATTGGCAATCGTCGCCAGATCAATATTCTTGAACAGGCGGCGGCCTATGAATTTTGGTTTGACCGGCGCATTGCTGCCCGTGAAATCCACTTTCATCTTGTTGGCACGTGCCTGCGCCAGAGTGACCATGGGCGTGGCTTTTTTATTCGCATGCTGGGTACGGATGCGGTCGTAATCGCTACCGAGTTCGGCGATGTACTGGTCACGACTCTCTGGTGTCAGCAGCGATTGTGCGACGGATACCGAGCGCGAGGCATCTGCCACATACACGACAGGCCCTTCATAATTGGGTGCAATCTTCACCGCGGTATGGGCACGGCTGGTAGTCGCGCCACCGATCAGCAACGGGATCTTGAGCATGCGGAAATGCGGGTCACGCTGCATTTCTTTCGCCACATAGGCCATTTCTTCGAGAGATGGCGTGATCAGGCCGGACAAGCCTATGATGTCGGCATTTTCTGCCTTGGCCTTGGCCAGAATTTCTGAGCAGGGCACCATCACGCCCATGTTGACCACTTCAAAATTATTACACTGCAAGACCACGGTGACGATGTTCTTGCCGATGTCATGCACATCGCCCTTGACGGTAGCGATGACAATTTTTCCCTTGGGCTTGTTGTCACCGCTGCGTTTCTTTTCTTCTTCGATGAAAGGGATTAGGTGAGCCACAGCCTGCTTCATGACGCGGGCAGATTTCACCACCTGCGGCAAGAACATCTTGCCCTGGCCAAACAGATCACCGACGATATTCATACCCGCCATCAGCGGGCCCTCGATAACCTGGATAGGGCGGCCACCATCGGCCATGATGGCAGCACGTGCTTCTTCCGTATCTTCGACGATCCAGTTGGTAATACCGTGCACCATCGCATGGGCCAGTCGTTTTTCCACCGGCTCGTTCCGCCATTCCAGCGTGGCCTCTTCCTTCTTGCCACCTGCTTTGAGCGTGGCGGCAATTTCTATCATGCGTTCGGTGGCATCTTCACGGCGGTTCAGCACTACGTCTTCGACACGCTCGCGCAATTCCGCATCAAGCTCGCTATACACGCCGACCATGCCGGCATTCACGATGCCCATGGTCATGCCCGCCTTGATGGCGTGGTACAGGAACACCGTGTGTATCGCTTCGCGCGCCGGGTCATTGCCTCGGAAAGAGAAACTCACGTTCGAGACACCACCACTGATCTTGGCACCGGGCAGGTTCTTGTGTATCCAGGCCGTGGCTTCGATAAAGTCGACAGCATAATTATTGTGTTCTTCTATGCCTGTGGCGACCGCGAAAATATTCGGGTCAAAAATAATGTCTTGCGGATCAAAATTCAGCTTATCGACCAGCAGGCGATAAGCACGTTCGCAGATTTCCACCTTGCGCGCGTAGGTATCGGCCTGGCCTTTTTCATCAAAGGCCATGACGATGACGGCTGCGCCATAACGCTTGCACAATGTGGCCTGCCGCAGGAATTCTGCTTCGCCTTCTTTCATGGAAATCGAATTGACGATAGCCTTGCCCTGCACACATTTCAGCCCAGCTTCGATGACTGTCCATTTCGACGAGTCGATCATGATAGGCACACGGGCGATATCAGGTTCCGATGCAATCAGGTTCAGGAAGCGTGTCATCGCCGCCAGTGAATCCAGCATGGCTTCATCCATGTTGATGTCGATGACTTGCGCGCCGTTTTCTACTTGTTGACGTGCCACTGCCAGGGCTTCGTCGTATTGTTCATTCAGGATCAAGCGGGCGAAGGCTTTTGAGCCGGTGACATTGGTACGCTCACCCACGTTGACGAACAATGAGCTTTCATCAATTGTGAACGGCTCCAGGCCAGACAGGCGCATCGCTGCCGGTACAGTCGGGATGACGCGTGGGGTTTTGCTTTGCAGGATGTCGGCAATCGCCTTGATATGGTCAGGCGTGGTACCGCAGCAGCCACCGGCGATATTGATGAAACCGGCCTCTGCAAATTCTTTCAGCAGGGCTGAAGTATCGGCTGGCAATTCATCAAAGCCGGTATCGCTCATGGGATTAGGCAAACCGGCATTCGGGTAAATACAGACAAAGGTGTCGGCAATCTTGGACAATTCTTCTGCATACGGGCGCATCAGGGCAGCGCCAAGTGCACAATTCAGACCTATGGTCAGCGGTTTTGCATGGCGCACAGAATTCCAGAATGCTGGTACGGTCTGGCCCGACAGGATACGGCCAGAGGCATCAGTCACTGTGCCAGAAATCATGATGGGCAGTCGGGTGCCCGTTTCCTCAAAAAATTGGTCGATGGCAAATAACGCCGCTTTACAGTTCAGTGTATCGAATATGGTTTCAACCAGCAGCACATCGGCACCGCCTTCCACCAGGCCACGGGTTTGCTCAAGGTAAGCTGCCACCAGTTGGTCGAAGGTGACATTACGCGCTGCTGGATCATTGACGTCTGGTGAAATAGATGCTGTCTTTGGCGTCGGCCCCAGCGCGCCGGCGACATAGCGTGGTTTGTCCGGCGTTGAATATTTATCGCAGGCAGCGCGCGCAATTTTGGCTGAGGCGACATTCATCTCATAGGCCAGGTGCGCCATGTGGTAATCGTCCTGCGCTACCGTGGTTGCACCAAAGGTATTGGTTTCTATGAGGTCGGCACCGGCAGCCAGGTATTGTTCATGGATTTCGGCAATCACATGCGGCTGTGTCAGCGACAGCAATTCATTATTACCCTTGACGAAAAGTTCGCGCACGGTTTCCGGGCCGGTAAAGTCCTTGAAACGCTCACCGCGATAATCTTCTTCAGTAAGTTTATAGCGTTGTATCATGGTACCCATGGCACCATCGAGTATCAGGATGCGCTTTTGCAAAATCTCGCGCAAACGGGTTTCGAGGGCAGATACAGGCAGGGTCGTAGTCATGATGTTTACTCGCAATAAAACAAAACCCGATCGGCTTGTGTGTGCAGGCGGATCGGGCGACGTCCTTTTAGCAGCACTTATTACGCGCCCGCAATCTGAATCTCAAATCGGCGCAAGAAAGCGTAAATTATACGTCAAATCAAGGGCTTGGGTATGGCGGGTGTTGGAGCTGTCGGTTTTTTACCATGACAAATGGCTTAGCAAAAAGCAATTCAGATGATAAAAAGATCAAGACTGGCAGCTAATCGAAGCGTGTCTGCAAGCCACACCGTATCTGAACTAACAGTTTTTACTTGCCGAATTGCAGTGACGGCATCAATATTCTGTCTGCACTATTAATTAAAGGTAATACCTGTGTACGATGTTTACTTTTTGCCTTCCTGCCAATAAATCAGATGAAAATTTCTGCCCTGATTATTGAAGACCACCCGATTTATCGTGATGCCTTGCTGCTATTCATGCGTCACCTGCTGGGGGAAGCACAAGTGGCCGCGGTTACTTCAACAGAAGAGGCCCTGGCACAGTCGGCCACTCACACCAGCTTGCGCCTGATTTTGCTGGATCTGCGTCTGCCAGGCATGAATGGGGTAGAAGCCATCTGTTCGCTACGTAAACATTATGCCGACGCTGCTATCGTCGTGGTTTCCGCATCTGAAGACAGGCGCGAGGTTGATGCCACTCTGCGCGCCGGCGCTAAGGCCTTTATTTCCAAAGCCGTATCCACCGATCTGATGATAGAAGTGGTGCGCAAGATACTGGCCAATGAAGCACTGGATAATCCCTGGATTACTTTGCGTGGCAAACAGGCCAACAAGGAAGAACCCCTGCTGGCATTGACACCGAGGCAGCAAGAAACCCTGATCCTGCTTTGCCAGGGCCTGTCGAATAAAGAGATAGGTCTGCGCCTGGACCTGGCAGAAATCACCGTGAAAATGCATGTGACCTCGATATTCCGGGTACTGAATGTCGTCAACCGCACCCAGGCCGTACTGGCCGCCCGCAGCCTCGGCTTATACACACCAGATCAAAACTGAGTACTTACTTACAACTGTTTCAAAAGTTGTTACAATATGTAAGTAACGAAATGTAGGCATGCTGATCTGGTTCTACCTGTTTGGCAAAGCCCATATCCATCCTGGCTGATGTTCGTGGCCTGGTTCTCCGTCGTCGCCTTCATCCTGGCCGTATTTTTCAAACGGCAGAGATTTTGCGCGCCTTGCAAAGCCGGCGAACACCTGCCCAGGAGCTGACCCAAGCACGTTTCCGTATTTTTATCTTTTATCGAAAAGGCCGTCTCATGGGCATCAACGCCAGCACCATACAAAAACTGTATATCGCTTACTTCAACCGTCCAGCTGATGTGGCTGGTTTGACTTACTGGGAAGGGCAATTGGATGGCAACAAGATTTCTCTCGCTGGCCTGGCCCAGTCATTCAGCGAGCAAGTTGAATATGTCGCGACTTATGGTGGGAAAAGTACTGCAGATGTTGTCACTGCCTTGTACAAAAACCTGTTTGGTCGTGCCCCCGATGCTGCAGGCCTGACATACTGGGCAACCCAAATCGATACGCGCGCCGTCAATCTGGGGACGGCAGCATTGGCGATCTTGAATGGTGCAACGCCAGACAGTCTCGACGGCATAACCATACAAAACAAGCTCAATTTCTCTGCCAACTTCACCGCCAGCCTGAATACCGCAGAAAAAGCCAATCTGTATAGCTCAGCTTATACTTTTGAAGTCATGCGTGGCATCTTGTCTGGTGTCACTGCAACTGGATTGCCTCCTAGCTTGGTCCCAAGTCTGCCGCTGAAGATCGCAGAAGCGACAAACGGCATTAGTGATATGGAGAGAATGCTGGGCATGGATGTGGTGGTTGATCTGAAAGGCGTACAGTTATCTACAGGTTACAAACTCGAATTGATGAACGGGAATAGCTCTTTCTCCATTCCGGTTACGCATGTTCTGACGACAGCAGAGGTGACAGCGCAAAAAGCGGTCTTGCATATTCCAGGTGGTATTAACTGGGGTGCAGATGGTGCGAAATCTCTGGGTATTAAGGTAACAGATATTTTTGGAAACTCCGGCAAGGTAGGGGCGCAAACGCCTGTGGTACTTGATACTACGCCACCCTTACTGCCAATTACCGGTCTTTATACAACGACCTGGGTCAATCAGGCACCTGTAGGTCTGGACTTTGTGATGGGAGAAATTCACTACCCTATACTTCCGGGTCAAATGACCGGGGGGACCGCCGCTATTTTGGAAAATAATACTGTTGTTGCCAAGATTTCCAATGTCAGTGCCAATGCGAGTTCACTGGACTTCTTTATTGATCCTGCGATAGCAAAGCAGGTTTACAACGATTACTACGTTGCCAGAAATTTGAGCCTGGTCCTGACAGATCAGGCTGGCAATTCCACGATCAGCAAAATAAGTGACTACCAAATTCTCAATAATCTGAATCGAAAAGTCGGTACGCCTGCCACTAATATCAGTATTTCTTCCACGGGAGGTAATGCTAATTTATACGTCAAGGCAGATATAAACGGTCTTGAGTATTTTTTAAGTAAGGCATATTTGAAAGTCAACGGTCAGGTCGTGGCTATAGACGATACAATTTCTTCGCTGGACCGCTCAGTTGACTTTAATGTCTTTTTCGCCAACAGTGTACAGGTGCAAAACCTGATCAATGCTGGCGGCGTCGTCTCGGTCGATATGATAGATCAGAATGGCACTGTCATTCCGAGTATCAACAATCCTAGCCTGGGCAGCAATCAGTTTGGAAGCCATACGGTATTGAGTTCGGCGGCTGTACCTCTGGAGTTGCCAACCAAAGGTCTTTACATCCGGTCTTATGCCAATACATCTTCCGGTGCTGCTTTTGTCATCAACGAAATCCAGTATTCCATCGTGGCAGGTCACAATGTTGGTGGCTCTGCCGTATTAATGGAAAATGGTATTGCACTTGCCAAGATTCCTTACATTGGTGCTAACGATAAAATGCTGGATTTTGTATTTGACACAGCACTTGCGAAGCAAGTCTATGAAGATTTCTTTACCAACCATAATCTGAGTCTGGTGCTGACAAATGCTTCAGGATATTCGATTACCAGTCGTCTGGATGAGTATAAAATAGGCTATGACTCTAGGTACAAGGATGGAGCACCTGCGACAAATATCAGTTTGATGCCTGTTGGTGGAACAGTAGTCGCAAATTCCGTCAATAGTTCCAACACCAATTTAATGGTCAAGGCGTCGATGAATGGGATGGACTATTTTGGTCAGAAAGCGTTTTTAAAAATTAATGGACAGATAGTCGCCAGCGACACTTATATTTCGTCGACTGACACAACTGTCGACTTTGATCTGGGTGCCGCAGACTCTGCACAACTGCAGGCGATTGTGAAATCAGGCGGTATTGTCTCTGTCGTTATGATGGACAGAAACGGCAAGGCAATCGAAAGCTCAGGCAATCTTTACCTGACGGCCAATTTTACGTCTGCATCTGCTCTGGCAACGGACAATTCTGAACTTGTAAACGAACATGCACAAGTGACTCCTGCCCCTGGTGCTGTAGTGGTGGATATTGTCGGACAGTCTCATGCCCAGCATGGCTATGAACTGGTGGCGCTCTGATATAAATAAAAAAAGCACATCACGGTCTTGCTGTGATGTGCCAAGGGGAATCGTAATTAAGTGAAGTGGTTTGGTGTTCAGTCCGCCTTTTTGCGGCTGGTGAGCAGGCTGGCAATAATCGAGCTGCCGAGCAGGGTGCCAATAACAATCAGTGAAACACTGGTCGGTACATGCATCCACTTCACGATGAGCATCTTGATACCGACAAACATCAACACAAATGCCAGGCCAAACTTCAGCAGGTGGAAGCGGTCAGCCATGTCTGCCAGCAAGAAGTACAGTGCACGCAAGCCCATGATGGCAAAGATATTTGAAGTGAAGACGATGAACGGGTCTGTCGTCACCGCGAAAATCGCCGGTATTGAATCCACTGCAAACACGACGTCGGATATTTCTATCAGGATCAGCACCAGGAACAGTGGCGTGAACAGGCGTTTGCCATTTTCCTTGATCGTGAATTTTTCCTTGTGAAATTCATTGGTAAATGGCAGCAGTTTTTTTGCCAGGCGCAAGACCGGGTTGGCTTCCAGGTCAGGTTCCTTTTCAGCTGCCACCAGCATACGAAAACCTGTGACCAGCAAGAAAATACCGAACAGATACAGAACCCAGGAGAACTGCGTAACCACCCAGCTGCCAGCCAGTATCATGATGATGCGCATGACGATGGCACCCAGTACGCCGTACAGCAAGACCTTGCGCTGATACTGCGGCGGTACGGCAAAGTGACCAAAGATCAGCAGGAAGACGAATACATTATCTACCGACAGGGACTTTTCTATGACATAGCCGGTCAGGAATTCCATGGCCTTGGCGGTCGCCACTTCCCGGCCTACCGTGTCAGACAAATAAATCCACAAACCAAAATCGAATATCAGGGCCAGGCTGACCCAGACCAATGACCACGCCGCCGCTTCCCTGACGCTGACTTTATGGGCGCGCGACCCACCGAGGGCCAACACGTCAATTGCCAGCATGAGTAGAACAAAAGCGATAAATACTGCCCACATCCAGGGCTGAGCGACGGAATGGATCATTTCTTATTCTTTCTCTATAAAGCCAAGCAACTGCAAGAGGCTGGTGAACAGGTTGAAGATGGTGACGTACAGGCTGACAGTCGCCATGATGTAATTGGTTTCGCCACCATGAATGATGTTGCTGGTTTCAAACAGGATCATGCCCGACATCAGCAAGACCATGACGGCAGAAATTGTCAGCGACAGGGCAGGGATCTGGAAGAAAATCGCGCCCAGGCTGGCTACAAAAGCCACCAGCATGCCCACCATCAAAAAGCCCGCCATGAAACTGAAATCACGTTTGCTGATCAGTACGTAAGCAGACAAGCCCATGAAGATCAGACCTGTCATCGCCATCGCCGTCATGACGATACCAGTACCGCCAGGCATGCCCAGGTAACGTGTCAGGATAGGACCAAGGGTATAGCCCATGAAACCAGTCAGGGCAAATACAGAGGCAATACCCCAGCCGCTGTTTTGCAGTTTAGTCGTGGCAAACAGCAGGCCAAAGTAACCGACCAGTGTCAGCAAGATGCCAGGGCCGGGAATATTGAAGGCAACCGTTGCTGCCGCAGTCAATGCGGAAAACAAGAGCGTCATGGACAACAACATATAAGTGTTGCGCAAGACTTTATGGCCAGAGCTGACATTACTGTCTCTATAGGCGACGGTTTGTGCGTCTGTGGCAGAGCGACTCAAGATTTTCATGCTTTTCTCCTGAAATGTTGAAGCCATGCATATGTGCAAATTGGCTGCACCTTCTCAACAGAAGGTAGAGATAGTGTAGGTCTTGCTGATAAACAAGAAAAGTCGAATATAATTGAAAATATGTTCGTAAAAACCGATGTATTGTCATAAAGAACGAATTCATATGTCCAAGCTCAACTACAAGCATTTGCATTATTTCTGGATGGTTGCCAAGACTGGCAGTATTTCCCGCGCCAGTGAGCAATTGCATCTGACGCCGCAAACCATCAGTGGTCAGTTGAGCCTGTTTGAAGAAATCCAGGGGGAAGCCTTGTTCCGCAAGAGCGGTCGCAATCTGGAACTGACCGAGGCCGGGCAACTGGTCCTGAGCTATGCCGATGATATCTTTGCACTAGGGCAAGAGCTGGAAGAAGTTTTGCATCATCGGCCCACCGCGCGCACCGTACAGTTAAGGGTGGGGGTCTCCGACGCTTTGCCTAAGCCCCTGGCTTACCGCTTGCTCGAACCTGCCTTGAAGCTGGAACAGACCCTGCGCATCAATTGCCGCGAGGGCAAGCTGGAAGTCTTGCTGGCTGATCTGGCTACTCATAAACTCGATGTCGTCATGTCAGACAGCCCCATGCCCGCTAGTGCCAATGTGCGCGGCTATAGCCATCAATTGGGGGAGTGCGGCATCAGTTTTTTTGCCACCGGGACTTTGTTGCAGCAATATCCGCAGGCTTTTCCTGCAAATCTGGACGCCGCGCCGTTTTTATTGCCGGGTGAGGATGCGGCCTTGCGCTCCCGTTTGTTGCAATGGTTTGATCAGCAGGGTTTGCATCCACGCATAGCCGGTGAATTTGATGACAGTGCGCTCATGAGCGCCTTTGGCCAGGCCGGGGCAGGGATTTTTGCCGCACCAACCGTGGTTGCTGACATGATCATGCGCCAGTATGACTTGCAGTTGCTGGGACAGACGGATGAAATCAGGGAGCAGTTTTATGCCATTTCAGTACAGCGCAAGCTGACCCACCCTGCCGTACTGGCGATCAGCCGCGCGGCGCGTATTGACCTGTTTGCCATGGGGGAAGAATGAGGTAGCCCCATGTTGGCGGCAATGCGCTGGAAATAAAAAAACGACAGCAATGCTGTCGTTTTTTATGCCTGAAGAAGCTGCCCCGGATTAACGGCGACCCAACAGAGTTTTGATGTTTTTATCCATAGGAATAGCGTAATCAACAGAGCTGATCACGGTATTGTCAATAGGTCGCACCAGTTTCAGGTTCACATAAACCAGTTTATCACCTTCAGCATAGGTACCAACAATCACTGCCTGGGCACTATGATTTTGAGCCACGTCTTTGATTTCACGTGTCAGCAGCAATTCGCCAACATTTTGCTTCATGAATACCTTGTCGCGGAATTTCATTTCCACCATTTTGTAGTCACGACGGGTGAACTGACCCGAAAGCTGCTCAGCAATGATGCGGCCAAAGGTAGAAGACTCTTCCAGGAAATTGATGTTAGCCAGGGTGGCAATAATCAATGGACGCGAAGGATCAAGCTTCAAACCAGCATTGTTGATCAACGCATCTGCTGCGCGCTGGTTGGCCGGGATAAATTCATTCGATTCAGCATCTTTCCAGGTTGGCACTGGTGACGCTGCTGCTGGTGGCGGCGTATTGCCCAAGCCCAGATTGGCACAAGCACTGAGTGCAATAGCTGAAGCGATGACGAGAGCTGCACTTTTCATCATTATTGGCCCCCAACAACACGGAAGTTGAAATCAGTGTCTTTATTGTAAAGCGTCCAGTCGTAATCCGAAACATAGTACGCGTCAGTACGACGGGCGATATATTGTGAATTCTTTACCAAAGATGTCGTTACGATCAACTCGTGCTGAGGCGTACGGCCTCTGGCATATTCCTGATTGACCCAGCTGGTCCAGTCATAAGCACCTGCCAGCGCGAGGCCGCCAAGAACCGCATCTGTTTTCACCGGTATGCCCAGACCATGTACTGCAGCAATACCTGCGCCTATTGCTGTCACACTGGTGAATCGTTTGTTTTGATGACGGTCAGGAGAGAAACGCACCAGCTGCGTTTCAATATTGATCACCTGTGCTGTGCCGTCATTGATTTTCCGTACGACAACGCCCTGATTGACCAGGGAAGTAATGATCTGCGTGTAGAAAGCCTGAGTGAACTGGCTGTCTTTTTCTGGTGGTACGACATAAACCGGTGCGCCTATCTTGTCGGTTCCGAGTTTGATCTGCTCTGCTACATCTTTTGCGATGACGAGCCAGTGCGACGCCGCTTGCAATTTATTTTGCGTCGTCGTCGGGAAATTGCCTGCTAATGGCGTTTCACTGTATGGAGTTGCACAACCTGCCAACAGCGCGGCTGCCAGGGCAATGGGAAGAAATTTCTTCATGAGCTCACCTTTTTTTAGGTCTTAGTCAGAGTTTTTGTTATCGAAAACGAAAATGGCAATAATTCAGTGTAAGAGAATACAACAAGTAGCCGCAGGCAACAAAGATTTTGCTTGCATCAAGGCATTAATTGAACTATTCCCGCAGATATCATGCACAGACCACTGTTTATTAAGGAAAGTTGTAGCTTTTTTGCTTCATTTTTTCAGCTAACTGAAAAAATTTCCTTCATTTAAAGCATGACCTTGCAGGAAATCTGCTACCGAAAGTCGTTTACCGCCGGGTTTTTGCAATTCGGTCAAGCTGAGCGAGCCTTGGCCACAGGCAACAATAACACCTTGCTCTGCATTCGCCGATAGTATTTGCCCAGGTTTATGGTTACCAGTTGTTTCAAACAGCTTTGCACCCCAGATTTTAAGGGTGGTTTCCGCATATTGAGCATGGGTGCCGGGAAAGGGGTTGAAGGCGCGTATCTTTCTTGCAAGTATCTCTGCAGGCAAGTTGAAATCCAGCGCAGCTTCTTCTTTACTGATTTTGGATGCGTAATTGACGCCAGCCTCGGGTTGAACGACAGGCGAGAGTTTACCAGTGCTCAATTGTTGCAAAGTAGCAACAATCATTTCACCACCCATGGCGGCCAGTTTGTCATGCAGGATGCCTGTGGTATCCGTGTCTTTAATGGCAACACTTTGCTTCAACAGCATGGGCCCGGTATCAAGACCTTCTTCCATTTGCATGATCGTGATGCCGGTCTCGGAGTCGCCTGCTTCTATCGCCCTGTGGATAGGCGCAGCTCCACGCCAGCGCGGCAACAGTGAGCCATGAATATTCAGGCAACCCAGGGGCGGTATATGTAATACCGAGAGTGGCAGGATCAGGCCATAGGCCGCTACTACCATGACATCGTGTGGCGTGCTCTTAAGCAAATCATGCGCTTCTTTGGCAATATCTGGATACTTGCCATCCAGGCGTAGCGATTGTGGCTGTGCCACAGGGATGCCGTGCTGCAGGGCAAATTGCTTGACGGCTGAGGCATGCAATTGCATGCCGCGGCCAGCCGGGCGGTCTGGCTGTGTCAGTACCAGAGGTACTTCAAAACCGGCCGCATGAATGGCTTGCAAGGCAGTGGCCGCGAATTCCGGCGTACCGGCGAAGATGACGCGCATTAACGTTCAGCCCGTCTGCGTTGCTCTTCGCGTTCTTCTTTGAGCATCTTGGTCTTGATACGGTTACGCTTCATGGGCGACAGGTATTCGACAAATACCTTGCCCTTGAGGTGATCCATTTCATGCTGTATGCAGACTGCCAGCAAGTCGGTCGCATGGATTTCAAAAGGTTTGCCATCGGCATCGAGGGCGCGCACCTTGACTTCGGCCGGGCGTTCTACGCCGTCGTAAATGCCTGGTACAGACAGACAGCCCTCGTCATACACCTTGCGTTCTTCACTTTCCCAGAGTATTTCAGGATTAATGAAGACCTGGAGCTGGTCATTGGTTTCAGATACGTCAATGACCACCAGTTGCTCGTGTACATCGACCTGGGAAGCCGCCAGGCCAACGCCGGGAGCGTCGTACATGGTGGCTGCCATATCAGCCACCAGGGTTTTCAGGCGTTCATCAAATTGTGTTACCGGTTTTGCCACTTTATGGAGGCGCGCGTCGGGGTAGCGCAGTATATTTAGTATCGTCATAAGACTTTTCACAACAAGCTTTGACGCTTATTGCGCAGTTTTTCTTGCTAGTTCAAGGATTTATGGGCAGAATTTGATTCAATTTGGCAAGTTTTGCAAGATTGCGCCTGCCTGCGCGCCTTCACTTGCGGTATTGCAGTATTTTGCATCGGATATTATTCATGAAAAAGTTTAGCACAATCGCTTCCGTCTTCGCTGTCAGTCTTCCCCTGATTTCTACCGGGGCGCTTGCTGCTGGTGGACAGGCAACCATCGCACAGGCAGAAGCTGTCGCCAGCAAAACCAAGTGCGAATTCTTGCAAGAAGCACCGGACAAGCATGTCGTTGTCAAAGGCGACACACTGTGGGGAATCTCCAGCATGTTCCTGAAAAACCCCTGGTGCTGGCCTGTGGTCTGGGGCATGAACCAGGAAGACATCAAGAACCCGCACTGGATTTATCCTGGCCAGATCGTCTATTTTGACCGCGTCAATGGCCGTTTGCGCCTTGGCAACCCCGGTGGTGTACCGACAGTCAAGTGGAATCCAAAATCACGTGTACAGGGTCTGGGCGAGAACGCGATACCGGCTATCCCTGCTTCTATGATTGAACCTTTCCTGTCCCAGCCGCTGATTCTCGAAGATAATGACCTGGCAGTAGCACCACGCATTATTGCTACCAAAGAAGGCCGGGTTAACCTGGGTCTGTATGAACAGGCTTATGTCCGTGGTGAGCTTGATGGCGGTACTTCCTTCCAGGTTTTCCGTCCGGGCAAACCACTGCACGATCCCGTCACCAAGGCCGTTATCGCCTATGAGGCGGAATATCTGGGCACCGTCAAACTGGAACGCGAAGGCAATGACGAAAGCGATGTACATACTTTCTCAGTAGTTCGTTCAAAACAGGAAATGGCAGTAGGTGACCGTCTGATGCCTATTCCTCCTTCGCCAATTTTGAGCTATGTGCCTCATCCACCCAAGGAAGATGTCGATGCCCGTATCGTGTCTGTTTATGGTGGGGTAGGTTCTGCTGGACAAAACCAGATTGTCGCTATCAACCGTGGCAAGAATGATGGTCTGAACCTGGGTACGGTATTGACCCTGTATAACTACGGCAGAGTAATACAGGACAAGACGGATGCGAATAAGTCAGTCAAATTGCCGGATGAGCCTATTGGTGACCTGTTCATCTTCCGCGTGTTCAGCAATATATCTTACGGTCTGATCATGCAGGTAAAAGATATCGTCAAAGTGGGCGACGCAGCCAAATCACCACGATAAATCACAACGACAATACAGTTTGTAGATGGAGCATTTGCCGGATGCACACCAGGACTTGATTGCCTGGTTAAGGCTGGAGCAAACGCCTGGCGTAGGCAATGAAACAGCGCGCCGTTTGCTCGCCCGTTTTGGTTTGCCTGCGCAGATTTTTGCTGCCAGCCATGCCGCGCTCAGTGAGCTGGTGTCACCAAGGCTGGCTAAAGCACTTTTAGTCAGCCCACCTGGTTTTCAAGAGCAAATAGATAAAACACTGGCGTGGCAGGAGCAGCCGGGTAATCTTGTTTTGACACTGGCAGACGCTGGCTACCCACGCTCTTTGCTGGAAATCCCTGATCCACCCCTGATGCTGTATGTCAAAGGCCGTGCTGCCTTGCTGGAGGCAGCTACGCTTGCCGTGGTCGGCAGCCGCAATGCTACCGTGCAAGGCATACGCAATGCCGAGCAATTTTCTGCGTCTTTAAGCAGTGCTGGCTTGTGCATCAGCTCAGGTCTGGCCGCCGGTATTGATGCTGCTGCCCATCAAGGGGCATTGACTGGCCCTGGCTCCACGATTGCCGTCATTGGCACCGGGGCAGATATTGTCTATCCGGCGCGTAACCGCAATCTGGCCCATTTGATAGCCGAGGGCGGCTGCATAGTTAGCGAATACTCACTTTCCACGCCGGCTCTGGCCCCCAACTTCCCGCGTCGCAATCGCATCATCTCTGGTCTGGCCAAAGGCGTGCTGGTGGTAGAGGCGGCAGCGCAATCTGGCTCCCTCATTACTGCCCGTATGGCAGCAGAGCAAGGGAGGGAAGTCTTCGCCATTCCTGGTTCTATTCATTCACCCTTGTCCAAAGGTTGTCACCAGTTGATAAGACAAGGTGCCAAACTGGTAGAGTCTGCGCAAGACATATTGGAAGAATTGCAATTCCATACCAAAACTGCGATCAGCCAAGCTCCGCCCCAAGCCAGCTTCATGGAAGCATCTGAAGAAGGACTGTTGAAAGAAATCAGTTTTGATCCTGTCCATATGGATATGCTGGCCAGCCGCACAGGTATGAACATTGCTGTACTGGCAACAGAATTGTTGAGCCTGGAATTGAACGGCCAACTGGAAGCTTTGCCAGGCGGCTATTACCGCCGGCTTGCCTGATAGCCAACTGAAAAGTCCACTGATAACAAATTGGCAGGGGCTTGTTTGAAATCGCTGCAAAGGCTAAAGTAGCAGCATGTTTGATATTCTTGTTTACCTCTACGAAACCTATTACCGTCCGGATGCCTGTCCTGACACGGCCGCGCTGACTAAAAAATTGTCGGCTGTTGGTTTCCCTGAGGATGAAATTTCCGAAGCATTGGACTGGCTCACGGGTCTTGCTGTCAATACGGCAGAACCAGCCACGGCAGTACCAGTCTCCAAGGGTTTCAGGATATATGCCGAGCAAGAAATTGTGGCCCTGGGTACACCAGCACTGGGTTTTATACAATTTCTTGAGTCTGCCGGGCTGCTGAATGCCAATCAACGCGAAATCGTGATTGAGAGGGCATTAGTTGTCAATGAGTCACCCCTGCCGCTGGATAAGCTGCGCATTATTGTCTTGATGATGTTGTGGAGCCAGGGTGCTGAGCCTGACATGCTGATGTTTGATGAATTATTGTTGTCAGATGACGACAACACAGGCAGGCTTTTGCACTAATCATTTCCTAAATGGAATTTTTATGACAAAAATCGCGCTTAGATTGCGGTTTTTCGTCTATCACGTTTAACATTCCCCGCAAATTTAGGTTAGTCTTACGCTTATTTTGCGAAATGTTGCCTATTAGACATTGGCAACCACGCTTTACACTATTCGAGAATCCCGAAATGACAAAAACGCTCATCATTGCCGAAAAACCCTCTGTCGCTAATGACATAGCGAAAGCGCTGGGTGGCTTCACCAAGCATGATGACTATTTTGAATCAGACAATTATGTGTTGTCGTCGGCCGTAGGCCATTTGCTCGAAATCACCGTTCCAGAAGAATATGATGTCAAACGTGGCAAATGGAGTTTCACCCATCTGCCGATGATACCGCCGCATTTCGCCCTGAACCCGATTGCCAAGACCGAATCGCGCCTGAAGGTGTTGAATAAGCTGATCAAGCGCAAGGACGTCACTGGCCTGATTAACGCATGTGACGCGGGCCGCGAAGGTGAGTTGATTTTCCGTCTGATTGCTCAGAATGCCAAGGCCAAGCAACCAGTCAGCCGTCTGTGGCTGCAGTCCATGACCACTGGTGCGATACGCGACGGTTTCCAGAAATTGCGCAGCGATGCCGAGATGATGCCCCTGGCCGACGCCGCCCGTTGTCGCTCTGAGGCCGACTGGCTGATTGGTATCAATGGTACCCGCGCCATGACAGCCTTCAACTCCAAGGAAGGTGGCTTTTACCTGACGACAGTGGGACGCGTGCAGACGCCAACCTTGTCCATCGTGGTCGAGCGTGAAGAAAAGATCAAAAAATTTGTTTCCCGTGATTATTGGGAAGTAAAAGCAGAATTTGTCTGCGCCGCCGGTATTTATGAAGGCCGCTGGCAAGACCACCAGTTCAAGAAAGATGAACACGATCCTGAGAAGCGCGCAGAACGTCTGTGGAGCAAGGCAGCTGCCGAATCCATTGTGGCTGCCTGCCGTAATCGTCAGGGTAATGTCACTGAAGAATCCAAACCAGCGACACAAATCGCGCCGCCGCTGTTTGACCTGACCAGTTTGCAGCGCGAGGCCAATGCCCGTTTCGGTTTTTCTGCCAAAAATACCCTGGGCCTGGCCCAGGCCTTGTATGAAAAGCACAAGGTACTGACTTACCCGCGTACTGATTCCCGCCATTTGCCAGAAGATTATCTGCCTACGGTGAAAGAAACTCTGAGCACCATTTCCGAGACCAATAATTATCATCAGTTCGCTTCGCAGATTCTGAAAAATAACTGGCTCAAGCCAAATAAGCGTATTTTTGACAATACCAAGATCAGTGATCACTTTGCGATTATCCCAACCGGTCTGGCACCAAAGAATTTGTCTGAGCCTGAGCAAAAACTGTATGACCTGGTGACACGCCGCTTCCTGGCTGTTTTCTTCCCGGCAGCAGAATTCCAGGTAACGACCCGTATTACTGAAGTATCCGGTCATCAGTTCAAGACTGAGGGCAAGGTCATGACCGCCGCTGGCTGGCTGGCAATTTATGGCAAGGACGCGCTGGAAGAAAAAGTAGATGGCGAAAGCAAGGGCACTCTGGTTGCTGTTGCCAAAGGCGAAAAAGTATTGACTGAACAGATCACTGCAAATGCGTTGGTCACCAAACCACCTGCCCGTTATAGCGAGGCAACATTGCTGTCCGCCATGGAAGGCGCAGGCAAACTGGTCGATGACGGTGACCTGCGTGAAGCCATGGCAGGCAAGGGCCTGGGCACACCAGCTACCCGTGCTGCCATTATCGAGGGTTTGCTGAACGAGAAATACCTGCTGCGCGAAGGCCGCGAAATGATGCCTACCGCCAAAGCCTTCCAGTTGATGACCTTGTTGCGCGGTCTGGGCGTAGATGAATTGACTTCACCAGAACTGACCGGTGAGTGGGAATACAAGCTGTCGCAAATGGAGAAAGGCAAGATCAGCCGTGAAGAATTCATGCGCGAAATTGCCCAGATGACCCAGATCATCGTCAAGCGTGCCAAGGAATACGACAACGACACTATCCCTGGTGACTATGCGACCCTGCATACACCATGCCCCAACTGTGGTGGCGTGGTCAAAGAGAACTATCGTCGTTTCGCCTGTACCAAGTGCGAATTCTCGATGAGCAAGACACCAGGCAGCCGTCAGTTTGAAGTAGCTGAAGTCGAAGAATTACTGGCCAAGCGTGAAATCGGCCCGCTGCAAGGTTTCCGCTCCAAGATGGGACGCCCATTTGCAGCCATCCTGAAGATCGTGCCTGATACTGAGCACAGTAATCTGAAGCTGGAATTTGATTTTGGCCAAAACCAGGACGAAGGAGAAGATGGGGAACCTGTCGATTTTTCCGAACAAACTTCGCTGGGACCTTGTCCAAAATGTGGAAATGGCGTGTATGAGATGGGCCTGGCCTATGTCTGCGAAAAAACCATGGCCAAACCCAAGGCTTGCGATTTCCGCAGCGGCCGCATTATCCTGCAACAAGAGATATTGCCTGAGCAAATGAGTAAATTGCTCAATGACGGCAAAACGGATTTGTTGCCTGGTTTTATCTCGCAACGTACCCGTCGTCCGTTCAAGGCTTTCCTGGTGCGTGGCAAAGACGGCAAAGTCAGTTTTGAATTTGAAGAGCGCAAGGCCAAAGCCCCTGCCGCCGGCAAATCCAAAGCCAAAGCTGAGCCTGATGCAGAAGCCACGACTGAAGTTGCAGCAACCAAGACGACCAGGGCCAGGGCAACAACTGCAGCCAAAGCAGCGCCAGCCAAAAAAACCGTGGTCAGGAAAAAGAAGGCAGCCTGATCATTTATCCTGCTGAATCAGGATAAACTTTGCCAGTAAAGCGTCATGTCGGGCGCTTTGCTGGCAGAGTCCGTCATTTTCGCGTATTGTTAAAAGGTGATTTTCTAGATATAGGGTGCACATGGCCGCAAACGAGTCTTTATCCAGTGCTCGCGCTGAATTTACTCATGCATTTAATCATGCAGTACCCGGCATTCTGCCCGAAGCTTTGGAAGCATTACTGACCAAGGCGAATTACAACGGTACCTCATCGGCAGACAAAAGCCGTATCGTCAATGCACGCGCCATCCTGCCAGAAAAATGGGATGCCATTTCCCGTGCCATGCCTGTCCACCTAGTTCAATTACTGGACCGCAGTATCACTACGGCTTATAGCACTTTCCGTCCCGCCTCTGCCTTGGGCAAGGCGACTGAACTGGCTTTGCTGGATTCTTCTACCTTTGAGACCACACTGCGCTTTAATGAAATGACGCAGAATTTCCGCGACAAGGCAGGACAAGCCTTGCTGGATTTGAATATACGTATTGCGGTCTTGTTTGGGCAGGATGATATACGCGAGAGGGAAAATCCCTTCCGGCCTTATTTGCTGGCACGCTGTATTTTCCTGGCGGTAGAGGAACAGAAATTATCGCAAGAAAGCGAAGCCATCCTCATCGAGCAACTCGGCGAAACCTTTGCCGCTACCATGGCTGGCATCTATGAAGCGGCCAATTCTGCACTCGAACGCCAAGGTATCAGTGCCAACCTGGCACTCAAGATCAGCAAGGCACCCGAATCACTGCAGACACGCAGCCCAGCCGCTGGCGGCCAAGGTGGCTATGGTGGTGCAGGTGGTGGTACGGGTGCTGCTGGTCCCGGCGGTGCTGGAGCTGGGGGCGGGCAAGGCGCTTACTCCACCATGCAGGCCGGTGTGTTCCCTGGTGCGCAGGCAGCGCAGGGACAGGCTCAGGTACAAAACCAGGGCGCATTTCCGGCAGCGCAACAAACATCCATGGCCAGCCCCGGCGTGCGCCTTGAACAATTATTCCAGACCGTGCGCGGCAAACCGCTGTCCCTGCCTGCTGCGACTCCCGTACTTGGACAAAATGCAGGCGGTATGCAAGCGTCAGTACCCAATCCCTATGCTGACATGCCATCGCCAGGCAGTCCCCCCGCCAATGCCGGGCCAGCCTGGCTGAGTGGCGACAGGGCACTTGGTGGTGTACTGAGACAGGCTTTTGGCGAAGTCTCCCCCGCCAGCCAGCACAGGGATAAACATAGCGAAGGCGCTATTCCGTTTACTGCCAGAGAAAATTCCCAGAGCAGTTCAGCCCAGGCAGGTGCTCAGGCACGCACTGGCCAATTTGCACATTCTGGCTTACCAGCGTCGGCAGGCCCGCGTAGCAATGATCTTATACAGGTGCCAGCCGCCCTGGTCGCCTCGCATCTGCAGAATATAGAAAGCCAGTTGAAGCAAAGGGTGGAAGCACAAGTCCTGCCGCCAGAAATGAGCATGGGTTTGTCAAAGGTCCTTGGGCAAATGCACAAGGTCATGGTGCCTGACAGTTCAGCCATGAAGGATGAAAAGGGCGAAATCCGTAACCTGATACGCGAGCACAAGGACGCCTTGTACAGTCTGGCCAAGGATACTGAAGAACAGATGTGCATAGACCTGGTTGCCATGCTGTTTGAAGTCATGCTCTGTGATGAGCTAGTGCCCTTTAATATACGTATCAGCCTCGGACGCCTGCAGTTCCTGATCCTGCAACTGGCCCTGAAAGAAAAAAATCTGCTGAGTGATGGCAAACATCCAGCCCGTCTTTTATTGAACCGGATTTGCTCGATTGCCTATAGTGCCCAGCAAATCGGTGATGTCGATAACCACGTTACAGAAGAAATTGCCCGCATCATCAAGACACTGATGCGGCATGACAGTGATGTACCAGAATTATTTTCACGCATACAGAACAGGTTTGAAACCTTTATTTCCCGTGAATTGCGTACCAATAACCAGCACATACACCGCACCGTAAAAGCCCTGGGTGAAGCCGAGATCCGTTTCATGCGCTTTGCCTGCATCGCTGTGGCGATCAACAAAGCCATGCCAAAAGTGAATGTGGAGATGTCATTCCGCAGCTTCCTCAGGAAAGAATGGGTCAGGGCGATAGAAGCGGCTGAAAGAACTGATGCGCTGCTGGCCAGGCGTTATCGCTTGTTGGTACCGGACTTGTTGTGGAGTGTTTCCCCCAAACTCGATAACGACGACCGCAACTTGCTCTCGTCCATGCTGCCTGCCATGGTGGGTACACTGCGTCATGGCATGGACTTGATGGAACTGGAAAAATCCAGGCAACAAAAACTATTGAACTGGCTGGCAGAAGCCCATGCCCAGGCTCTGCGCCCGGCAGCAGACAGCAAAAAACCGCAAGGCCTGAGCCTGCCTGCCATGCATGAACGCTTCGAACAATTTACCAATCAACCAGATACGATAGAACATTCCGAAGTTCATCATTATGAATTCGCCAGGGAGATCTATCAGCAAGACGTGTTCGCGGAACTGGGTTTGCATACCAGGATGCTGGACAAGGAAGTTCAGAGGCCTGAGCTGCCTGCTGAAACGGCGATTGTTGCTGACGCACCAGCTGAGCCTGAGCTCAATCCAGCCTATCTTGAGCGCATAGTCTGCGGTGCTCTGGTCGATATCAAAACCGAGAAGCTCAATGCCAAAGCCTGTTTGCGCTGGGTAGATCCGAATCTGATGTATGTCGTGCTGAGTCTCAAAGGGGACGACTTCCCTGCGGTACTCAGCATACGCGTGCTGTGCCAATTGCTGGACACGGCCAGACTGCGTTTTGTCGAAGACGAGCCCCTGTTTGAACGCGCCATCCATACACTGCTCAGGTCTGCCGATGAAGTCGATAATGTGCGGGTATAAGACCCGCACGTTTCAGACTGATCGCTTTGCTTAGTCGTCGGTACTATCGATATCCGGCTCAAAGAAACACCACTTAGCTTGCGGCCAGTTGCTTTGTATGCCGTCTTCCACTTCATTGATGGCAGCAATCAGCGCCTGGTCAGAACCCTGGGGGCGCATTTTTGCCTGTACTGCGATCATCAACTGTTCACCCCATTGCAAGGTAATCAGGTTGATGACGTGATCAACATGCGGATGGCTCTCTATATGGGCACGAATCGCATCATTGACTTCTGGCGCAGCAGACTCACCGGTAATCATGGCCTTGACTTCCCTGATGACAAAGAATGCCACCGCCATCAAGAGTACACCCACGACGATAGAACCTATCGCATCCCAGATCGGGTTGCCGGTTACGACCGACAGCACCACCGCAACAAAAGCCACAGCCAAACCAGCCAGGGCAGCGATATCTTCACCCGCCACCACCATTAATTCAGACTGACGGGTCTCGCGGAACCAGCGGAAGAAAGACTTGCCACCAGCTATCTTGCGTATCTCCAGCATCGCCCCATACAGTGAAAATGCTTCCAGGGCGACAGAAATACCCAGTACCACCAGCGCAACGATAGGGTTCTTCAGTGGTTCAGGATGTTTCAGGCGTTCCACGCCCTCCAAAACAGAAAACGCACCACCCAAAAAGAACAACAACAAAGCCACCATCATGGCCCAGAAATAAACGACACGCCCATAGCCCATGGGGTGAGATGCATCTGGCGCCCGCTTGGCCTCCTTCAAACCCACCAGCAAGAATATCTGGTTGATACAGTCAGCCGTAGAATGGATCGCCTCTGCGAGCATGGCCCCCGATGCCGTAAAGATGGCCGCGCCAAACTTAGCCAGGGCAATACCGCCATTGGCACCCAGCGCATAAAAAATCGCCTTGGTAGAACCTTCTGAATTCGCAGACATGAGAATAATTAAAAGTGAGAAAAACCTAACCTTACTTGATTTCTCTGCAAATAATCAATCAGGCATTCTGAATGTTTGCCTTTGCAGAATTTGTTTTTGGTGGATACATGTATAGAGAGCTGTTTGTCCCGATAAATTCTTTCAGCCATGAGGTGATGCAAGCATGCCGTAAAGCTGAAAACCCCCATCCCCTTCAAGGGGATGGCGTCGGGGTTTCAAAAAGCATGCTTTGTGCCGACAGAATCTAAGCTGCCTGTGAGCGGCACGGTGGAGTGGCAGGGATGGAGATGGTTTTCGGTTGATCAGCGAAATCAGCGCTATATAGATAGCCCTCGAACAACCCGTCGCTCCTGCGCGCAGCGCACCCTGCTGCTTTTCTACAAACGCCCTAAATAATTTACGCCAGGGTATTGCAAAGGGGTGAGGAAGTTTGCTATAGTTCGCCTCCCGCTGAAGAGCGGGCGAGAAGAGAAGCAAAGCCAGAGATTGAGCGGAGA
>NZ_JBMPPJ010000029.1:0-71657 GCF_049339865.1 Undibacterium sp. TC9W
CCAACCTGACCGCCTCAATCTTGAATTCCTGCGAATAGCGTGCTCGTTTGTTTTGTGACATGCTTCTCTCCTTAACTGAATTTTAAACCCTCAGTAAGGGATACGTTTTATGCGGGCAAGCTCAATCTTGTCAGAGTCAGTACCCAGGCTACACCAGACCATACTGAATCTGTTAACCACCTTAGGACCGTTGCACGTTCACTAGCATTCGCCTGAAAACTCTATTGTTTGTGCTTTTTTGCCAGGCCGCTCAAATGCGTGTCCCTGGCTTGCTTCTTTCTTTGCTGCTCTATCTTCCTGCAAGGGCGACATCGAATAGCTACGCTATTGATATTGCCTTGCATAATCTCTTACCACCACTTTTGCTGCTTGCCTGTCCATATCTGTGCGCATCCACAATCACGACAGTTGAAGGCGTAGTCTACATAAAACAAGGGCAGAAAAATAGCATTCTTATTGTGACTTAATGCCTCACAATTAGCCATGACTGCTCCAACGGGTGCAGGCATCGCATAGACATCAAAACTTTCTTTCACAGGTATGCGGGCGCACCGCTTTTCCATGATTTCTGCCCGTCTTTGTTTTCCACTTTTCAATATGTTTCTACTTCTAAAATAAAACCCCGACAAGTGTTACCAGGACTTGCTGATCCATCCTTACTGCGTGGACCAGACTGGAGTCGAACCAATGTAACCGATGTAATCCTGATGGCATTCGGGTAAAACCAGATTGAACAAACCAGGACAAAATTTTGAAGTGAAGTTTCATTTTCGCAAAATGTAATCGCCTCAGCATTCCTGGCTTATTCAAAACCTTTACAAATCTATTTCCTGAACCACCCTATGACAAGAATTGCTGTGAACATTGCAAATGTAGTCACATGAGCATTCACAAGGTATTCAAAAAACTGCAACAATGATATTTATTGAATATGGCATGACAAGAACAGAAAGTGATATTACGTTACAAGTGTAATCACATCAGCATTCATGCCATATTCAAAACCTGTACTGCGGCATCTGATTGCGGTATTGAGAAACACGGTACGACAAGGATTGCTTGCGATTTTTTTTGGATGTAATCGCCCGCGCATTCGTACTGCATTTCAAACTCAGGACCACACTCACATGGTCTTTGAATCACAGCATGACAAGGCTTAAAGGTGATGTTACAGTTTTCAGATGTAATCACATTTACATTCATGCTGCGTTCAAAAACTTTTACTACCTGGACTGGCGAGGCACATACTGCATTTTGCCCCGCCAGCGGTTCTCTAAATATCAATTGCCTTTACTTCACCTACCCAGTGCTCTGCACTTAGCTGACCGGCAGCAAAGGCAGCGATGATTTTAAATACGGCATCAGAAAAACCACCTACATTCAAAATATCATCTCTTTCTGCTGCCTGTGTCGTGCCATAAGGTGCAATGTCTATGCACACCAGTTTGGCTTGTGGATTGCGTTGTTTAAACACATTCCATTCCGTCATGGCGGCAGTAGTACGGCTACGGCCTGCATCCATCCAGGATTCATTGTCAGAGACAAAGATCACCAGGTCAGCTTGCGCTTTCTGTTTGTTCAACTGCACCAGTGGCGCACTGCAATTGGTGCCACCACCACCTATCGCCGCCAGCTTCTGCGCATTGGTCATCACGCTGTCACGTGGGTTCAAATTACATTTCACGACCTGTTCTTCAAACGGCAAGACCAGGGTCGATGGATTCTTGCGCAACATGGCAGCAGCTACCAGGGCAGCGATGTCTATGCAACGTACTGCGGTCGTGGCCGAGCCACGGTAGCCTGTGACAGCAGACGACATGGAACCAGACACGTCAGCACACACCACAACCTTGCCAAATATTTCTGGCACATTGCTCAAGGCGATTTCCATCGCATCTTGCAGCGCATTCTTGATCGGCAACGGTACTTCTTCATTGGCTGCCTTGTAAGCCGCCATCAACTGGTAAGGAAACACCTTGGCTTTGGCAATTGCCTCTGCATTACTCAATTTAGTGGCGATCAAGTCCACCATGCCAGGCAAGGCATACACGCCATGACGTCCAAAGGTGTTCAAGTTCATACGCAACATCTGCCAGCCAGCCTGACGGGCAATTTGCGCCCAGTCTTCTGTCGTCAAGTCCATCGCTGTCAGCATCTGGAAAGGCACATCCGGCAAGGCCAGGCTGCGGTCTTTCTTGTATGCTTCAAACGCTGCCACTACAGGTGGCAAGGATTCGGCCTTGTATGGCTTGCCTATCAACCAAGCAAAGAAGGCTTCACGCCATGCTTCGACAGGTTTTGGATGCACCATCTTCACGACATCAGCCAGTGATGGCGTAGTACCCACCGCTGCTGCCAGTAATTCTTTTTCGCTGGCAGTATTCAACCATGCCTGCACCAGTTTTTTAGGACGTGAACCCAGAGACTTACGTCCTATCGCACCTGAACGCAGTATCTGCACAAAGTTACGCAACATCTTGCCGTTGTTCATTACACGCTTGAAAGTACGTGGCAACTCGACTGCATTACGCATGGTCAGTGCTGCCACCAGCAAGGCTGGCATGTCTTTCATATAGCCACGCTCACGGCAGTAGATCGCAGTTTGCGCTACAAACAGTGGCGTTACCTCTTTAGTCAAATCCAGCACTGTTGCCAGTTGCGCCTCTGCGCTAGCGTAGTAAGTCGCGTTCAGGCATCCAGTGGCTGCATATTGCGCCAGCTTGTGTTCGGCAGTGAACTTGTAGGCCGCTACGCCAGAAAAATTTGTTGTATCGGTGACTGGCAAAAATTTGTTTGTCAGTGAGTTTTTTAAACTCTGGAACAATTGTGTGTTAACCATTTCATTTCCTTTTTTCTTTTTATTAAACTCTTTCAGATTTTTCCAATCTGGTGGACACGACGGGATTCGAACCCGCACAATGCAACAACCAGAGCATTACTTCTGGCCACTGTCATGATTGGAAACGCGCGCCAGTTGACACCCTTACGGGGAGCGGCAACCTGCATCTGCAACCTTGCTCATGACAATACTTAGACTGCATCTGGTTTTATCCAGCCCACCCAGGACTCAATCGTTTTCGGTGGTGGCACTCCCTTCATGCCTGCATGCCCTACACTCCATCTATTGCAATGGGCGTGCCAGGTCTGTGCCGTAGCGCCCAATATCCGCTTAAGTTATTGATTTAAATGGATAAGTAAAGAAATAAGCGAAATTTCGCAAGGCCAGCCCATAGTCACTATTTCCTATATAATTATCCGAATAGATAAACCTTTATCCCAATATGATCAAGAAGAAAAAAGTCGTCATCGGTTTTATAGGCACACAACTCGATAGTGGCCGGGGCAGTGGTCGCTGGGAAAAATGGCGACCCACGGTTGCGCTGACCCAGCATGAAGACATCGTCATAGACCGCATTGATTTGCTGTACAGCGGTCAACATGAGCTCTTGCTCGCACAACTGGAAAAGGACATCGCCGATACCTCGCCAGAAACGAAAGTACGTTCACATCAGTTAGCAATACAGGATCCCTGGGATTTTGAAGATGTGTATGGCTGCCTGTTTGACTTTGCCAGGTCTTATCCCTTCGATACCGACAAAGAAGAATACTGGGTGCACATCACCACTGGCACTCACGTCGCGCAAATCTGCCTGTTCCTGATGACCGAGGCCAGTTACCTGCCTGGCAAGCTCCTGCAGACTTCGCCGCCACGGCGGCAGACCAAGGGCAATTTTGGTGAGATGACCATCATTGACCTGGACCTGTCACGCTATGACCAGATTGCCCAGCGTTTTAGCCGTGAGCAGGAAGAAGGTGTAGCATTTCTGAAGTCTGGCATTGCCACCCGCAATGCGCGCTTCAATACCATGATTGATGAAATAGAACGCGTGGCCATCAAGTCCAAGGCAGCCATCCTCCTGATGGGGCCTACTGGTGCGGGAAAATCTTTCCTGGCGCGACGTATCTTTGAATTGAAAAAAGCCAGGCACAGACTGGAAGGCAAGTTTGTCGAAGTCAACTGCGCCACCCTGCGCGGTGATGGCGCGGGCTCTACCCTGTTCGGCCATATCAAGGGCTCATTCACCGGTGCCATGTCTGACCGCCCCGGTTTGTTGCGGACGGCGCATAAAGGCTTGCTGTTTCTCGATGAAATTGGTGAGCTGGGCCTGGATGAACAAGCCATGCTGCTCAAGGCGGTAGAAGAAAAACGTTTCTTCCCGGTTGGTGGCGACCATGAAGTGCAAAGTGATTTCCAACTGGTGGCGGGTACCAACCGCGATCTGGGCAAAGAAGTGGCGGCAGGCCGTTTCCGTGAAGATTTGTATGCGCGTATCAATCTATGGTCATATGAATTGCCTGGCCTGAGTGGGCGGGTAGAAGACATTGCGCCGAATATCGATTATCTGCTGTCGCAATACAGTGCAGAGAACGGGCAGATGGTGCGCTTCAATAAAGAAGCGAAAGACAGCTATATGGAATTTGCCACTTCGGCCCAGGCCGTGTGGGCAGGCAACTTCCGCGATTTGTCAGCCTCAGTCACACGCATGGCCACGCTGGCTGACGCGGGGCGCATCAATGACCAGAATGCAGTTGAAGAAATCAAACGCCTGCAACGCCTATGGTCACACGCACATGAAGGCGATGGTGGAAGCCATGAGCTGGATTTGCATGACTATCTGGATGCACAACAGGTCGCCCAACTGGATTTATTCGATGCGGTGCAATTGCAGGCCGTGCTGGTAATCTGTGTGCGCTCTAAAAACATGTCGGAAGCTGGCCGTAAATTGTTTGCCGCGTCACGCAGCAACAAAGCCAAGCCGAATGATGCAGACAGGCTCAAAAAATATCTGAACAAGTTTGGCTTGCAATGGGATGCCTTGCACAAAAATGGATGACAGACGCAAGTTTCAGTTATGCCGCTCTATGATGACGTAGCCGTTTTCTGCCGTGCAAAACTGGTTGAAGCCCCTGCGGCTCAGCATCTTCATCATGTTTGACCCTGTCTTGCATGCCGCGAACAGACGACGGTTTTTAAAATGCATGCAAAAGAAATCGGTCATGGCGCCACCTATGCCCAGGCCACGGTATTCGTCTGCCACCACCATGGCATGCAATTCACGTTCCGAACCCTGCAGGTTATCAACACCGTACAGCATGAAAAAGCCGGCCATGCGTCCATTGATGATGGAAACCCAGAATTCGACTGGCACTTTTTGCTGGCCGCCAGCCCAGGTATGCCTGACTGTCTGGCCCTCAACGATGCCTTGGCGGAAGGCAGTAGCCAAGGTGCGTTGCAAGACTGCATTTGAAATATCTTCGGACAGATCACCATTTTGCGCCCCGTTTACGGCCAGGTGTACGATGCCATCTGCGTCGTCTGGTAAAGCACGGCGTATGCTGGCTCTGTGACGTCTTTGCTGACGCATGAGCCTGATGTTTGCACGCAAGTATTGGGCATATTTCAGCAAGCGCTGGTGCATGCTATTGACGGTAATCACCAGCACCGCAATCAAGCCATACAGCAAAATACTCTGGGCAATATCGAATACCAGCAGCATCAGACTGCCAGACTGGAATACCTGGCTAAAAACCTGTGCTCTTGCCAGACTGGACAACACCACCAAAAAAACCGTCATGCGCCGCGACAGCAAGGCAGCACTCATCGCTACCGGGAAAATATAAAACGGCGCATAAAAACTATACGGCCCGGTGAACTCGTCCAGGCAGTACAGCAGTGATTCAAGCAAAAGCAGGCCGCAAAAGACCCAGCGTGCATCGAGTTTGAGCAGTCTATTTCTGGCAGCGGCAAATAATACGGGGGAAAACATCGGGCTATATCCATTTTTCAACCAGCGCGATAGTCTGCCAAGCGCATCAAATAAGCAAGTATTTTATTGTCAAAGTAGTCTCAATTTGTTACCAGTTATTTCTACTCAATAATACAAGTATTTTTTTCCTGCGAGATACCCTGAGGAAAATCAGATAGAATCCTGCCCTTTCCCATAATGCTGTACTTCCATGCAGTATTTCATCGTGTCAACCGCCCCACGCTTGGTGCGCTTAAGTAAGAAGTAATTGATTTGGCTCACCTCAGGATAGCCCGCATCCGGCATCAGCTTGCATATACATGTTAAAAAAACTCGCCAAACTTAGTCCTCTGCTCTTTTTTGCACTGGTCAGCCTTTCCTTTGTTGATCTTTCTTTTTTTGACCACCCTTTTTTCAACTCCCTCCATTTTCCAACGCAGAGTACGGGTGATTTTTCCGCTTGCCGCCAGTTCTTTGCCAAAGGGCATGTACCGGCCATGCGCGCTACTACCGACATGCGCCCGCGCGCCTTGTGTTTCTCGGCATTTGCAGTCATGCATTCTGGCAAGAGCCATACCCCTATTTATGTAGCGGAGAGGCTGAATCGCCAGATCATCTACAAAGCCAGGGAAAACGAGCGCAGTGACCAGTTCTATGCCGATGCCAGACTACCCCGCGCAGAACGGGCCGAACTGGATGACTACAAGGGTTCTGGCTATGACCGTGGGCATATGGCACCGGCTGCCGACATGGCAGACAGCACCGCAATGGCGCAAAGCTTTTCGCTGGCAAATATGGTGCCACAGGCACCAGTGAACAACCGCAAGACCTGGGCTGCCATAGAAAAAGCCACGCGTCAGTATGTGTTGCGCGCATCAGGTGACGTATATGTGATTACCGGCCCGGTTTACGACTCGCGACCAGCGACAATTGGAAACAATAAGATTTGGGTGCCCAGATATCTGTTCAAACTGATCTATGACCCCGCAACTGGCCGCGCCTGGGCCTATTGGGTCGAAAATACAGACCAGGCACATGCCAGCAAACCCATAAGCTACAAGGAGTTGGTCAATAAAACCGGGATACAGTTCCTGTCGCTGCCTGAAAGTGATAACAGCTAGCAAGTCCTAAGATTGATTGTATGGAAAACAGCAGAAAAGCGCTCTATTTTGTCCCACTTGCAAAAAACTGTAATAAACTTTGTCGCTTAATGAAAAGATAAGTAGCCTGTTTTCTTCAGTTTTCCTGTTTTGGGTCGCAGATACCGGCCCTGCCCTTTATTAAAGGAAAAATCCATGAATCTCGTAGAACGCGCGAAAAACATCACCCTGACGCCAAAAACAGAATGGCCCGTTATCGCTGCTGAAACCACCAGCACGGCAGACATCTTCAAGAACTACGTCGCCCCTCTGGCTGCCATCCCTGCTGTTTCCAGTTTTATCGGCATGAGTATTATCGGATTCAGCGTCCCCTTGCTGGGTAGTATGAAGCTGCCCATCCTCGCCGGCATTACAGCGATGGTGATGAGCTTTGTATTTGCCCTGGTCGGTGTTTATCTGATATCGCTGATCATCGATGCCCTGGCACCCCAATTCGGCGCGGAAAAAAATCCCGCACAAGCATTGAAGGTAGCGGCGTATTCTTTCACTCCGGCATGGCTGGCAGGCGTACTTTCGCTGTTGCCAGCACTGAGCTTGCTCAGTTTGCTGGCTGGCGCCTACGGCATTTACCTGATGTACCTGGGTCTTCCTGTGCTGATGAAAGGTCCCCAGGAAAAAGCAGGGCCCTACACCGCCGTATCTATCGTATGTTCCATCGTATTAATGGTCGTGTTTAACATGGTCATTGGCGCAATTGGTGGCAGCGCGATGTATGGGGCAGCCAATATGCATGCCTCGCACACCTCTGTCGCAACCAGTGGTGCACTGGGTGAGCTCGAAAAAATGGGCCAGAAAATGGAAGAGGCCAACAAGAAAATGGAAGCCGCTAAAAAATCTGGCGACCCTCAGGCTGAAATGAAAGCCGCAACTGAAGCCTTAGGCGTGGCACTGGGTGCAGGCAGCCAGGCAGAAGTCGTCGATAAGGACAAGCTGAAAGCCCTGTTCCCTGAAACCATAGGCAATTTGAAGCGCAATAGCCTGGAGGGTGAAAAGTCTGCCATGGGCGAATTCAAGGTCTCCAAGGCAGAAGCCCGCTACGGTGATGAAAACAATCATCAGATCAGAATGACGATCACTGATACTGGTGGCAGCAAGATGTTTGGCACCATGTTTGCCTGGGGCATGATAGAGCAGGACAAGGAAACCGATACTGGCTATGAAAAGATGGGCAAGGTCAATGGCCGCCCTACCCATGAGAGATTCCAGAAAGATGGTCCATCGGGCGAATACAGCCTGCTGATCGCTGGTCGCTTCATGGTGGAAGCCCATGGCGACAATGTCGATATGGCGACTATCAAAACCGCCTCAGCGGCGGTTGGTTATGACAAGCTGGAAGCGATGAAGAATGAAGGTCTGAAACAATAAGGCAAAAAGGCTGAAAGTTAAGTTTTCATATCAAGCAACCAGAAAGGTGCACGTATCATAAGAATCAGTGCTGATCTGAATCTGTCAATAGAACGGTAGTCGGCAGCAACGGCGTCGACTATCAGTTTCGCTCCTTCGGTTTTATCCCCCCTCTGTGTATTGATTTGAGCAGTAGTCAATTTGGCTTATTCCAGTTGGAAGATGCTTGTGGCTTGGTAATATGGTCAATACCCGGGTCAAAGAAACTTTCTACTTTTAAACTCCGGATTCCCTCAGTAAATTGCTGCGTCAAACTGGCTGCAAAAAATAAACCTGTTTTTTTGTACAAAAAAAACCACATTGTGCGCCAGCGCACCGATGGAATATCGCCTGGGCTTTAGTCTGGCGATCAGGATTTAATTACGTAAAACCCATTTCTCCTCAAGAAAAAAATGTTTTCGTGACTTTCCAGACAGCAAAAGAATTTCCACTGAATTTACATTACTTAGAAAGAATATCCATGAGCAAAATAAAAGCACTTCCCGCTGCAATGGCCCTACTGTTTTGCGCAGGCAGCGCAATGGCTGCAGACTATAACCCATCCTGGTATGTCGGTGGCAGCGTCCACGCAGCAGAAACAGATGAAACCTTCGGTGCGGGTAACCGTGGCTATGGTGTTGGCCTGCGTTTGGGCAAACCACTGGCGGAAAACTGGGATGCGCAAATCAATACAAACTATACGCGCTCCTCAGACAACGGCAGGCGTTATCAACAAAATGCCCTTGGCGTTGACGTGCTATATCTGTTTTCCCGCGAAGCATTCCGTCCTTACCTGGTGTTAGGCATTGCAGCAAACCGAGACAGAAGCAATGGCGGCCTGAAAGCTGGTGACAGCACAGCACCTGCAGTCAGCGGCGGTGTAGGTGCTCAGTTTTCTCTGAACGATCAATGGTCTGCGCAAGTAGAATGGCGCAAAGTGCATGGCTATTTGCATGGCAATGACTTTGGCTTTAGCCAGGCCAGCAATTCCCACCTGTCATTTGGCCTGAACTATGCGTTCGACAAACCAAGGGCCGCGGTCAAAACTGCCAGCTATACACCGCCTCCTCCACCAGAACCAGTCGTTGTGCAAACACCACCGCCACCACCTGCGCCAGTTGCCCCACCGCCACCGGTCTATCAGAAAATCACGCTGTCTGCGACCGAGCTGTTTGCCTTCAACAGTTCATTGCTGAGCCTCCCTCAACCAAAACTCGATGACATCGCTGCAGCGCTGAATGCCAATCCGCAAATCAACCAGGTCGTGATCACTGGCTATGCAGACCGCATCGGTTCAGATCAATACAACTTGAAATTGTCTGAGAAGCGTGCCAATTCCGTCAAAACCTATCTGAACGATAAAGGAGTTGATGGACAAAGATTGAATGCCGTAGGCAAAGGTGAAAGCAATCCAGTCGTTGTTTGCAACAACAAAAAACGTGCTGACCTGATCGCTTGCCTGGAACCAAACCGTCGTGTAGAAATTGAGCAATTTACAGTTGAAAAACGCGTAAAATAATCAACAACGTACAAGAAGAAACGGGAGCCTCAGCCCCCGTTTTTTTATGCATGATCAAATTCTTTTAAGTTACCACCGTGCATGCTGTGCAAAATCAAAGAGATGATAGCGTACTTATTTAAGGCAGCTCTGCTTGAGTACTGGTAGTCAGCCTGGCATGGCATCAGCAAAGAATATTAAAATCAGGAATTAGACAGAACTTCATTGGTTTCGTCCGGCTGGCTATAGCCGCGAATTCTTTTGCAGTGTTGCTTATTCGGTTCATGTGGATGTTCTCGGCTACAGCCGCTCTTAGAACCTGTTCGAGATCTTTTTTGATCACCCGCGCCGCAAGAGCAAAGTGAGGAATGCCAAATTAACGAATTGCAAGCTGGTATTCAATTGTCGCTCACAGTTTTTCCAAAGGCGATGGCATTTCTCAAGCCAGGCAAAAGAGCGTTCCACCACCCACCGCTGAGGCATGACACTAAAGGTGTGGAGTTCATTGCGCTTGGCAACTTGTACGGACGCCCCCAGAATTTGATGGACACCCTCAGCAAAAGGCCGCCCCGTATAACCACCATCGACGAGCACGCTGGCAACCTTGCCCAAGGAATGCTTGTGCTGCTCAAACGCTTCCAGTGCTCCCTTTCTATCCGTGATGTCGGCTGTTGTCACGGCAATGGCATGAGGTAGCCCCTCTGTGTCAACGGCAATATGGCGCTTGATTCCTGATATTTTCTTCCCTGCATCGTAGCCTTTGTGTTTTGCCGTATCCGTGTTTTTGACACTATGGGCGTCAACGATCAAAAAGGTGCTGCGTACGTTCCGACCATGTTTGGTACGGGCAAAGCCAACCTGACTTTTTAAAGCCTGCGCCAGCAGGCTTAACTCACTTCCCAACAGCTTCTCTTTCCATTGCTTAAAGTACGTGTACACCGTACTTTTAGGAGGAAAGTCGCTCGGTATCATGTCCCACTGGCAGCCGCTTTTTAACACGTACAATACCGCGTAAAAAACATCATATAAATCCACTTGGCGCGGCTTGGTTTTCTTGCGCGCGCTCAGCGGAAAATCTTCTATCTTCGCAAACTGTTATCGCTTGGATAGATTTTTCTCATCTCCCAAGTCCACGCAATACTCTTTATGTTTACAATAAGATCTCGAATAGATTCTTGTAGTAAATCGTGGCGGGCTGCAAGAGCAGGTTCTTTATGGTTTTTCTTTATCTACAAGCGGCAAGAACCGGATTGCGCATCAACATATAGCATTGACTGTATGATCACCCAAACGGATTCAATTTGCTCAATCCCGGACAGGTAGCACCTTGCACAAAGAATTAAGCCAGCAAACTGACTGCTGGCGTACTATGGGCGAAAAAAAACGCTGTCAGGCGACAGCGTTTTTTCAACCAAGCTGAGTCTTATTTCAGACGCATGTCATTTTTCACTGAACGTACGCCTTTGACGTTACGTGCAATGGAGACTGCTTTTTCAATATTGGCACTGGAAGTCACAAAGCCGCTGAGCTGCACCGTACCTTTGAATGTTTCGACATTGATCTCCATCGATTTCAATGTTGGTTCATTAAAAATTTCAGCCTTGACCTTGGTTGTGATGACGGAGTCATCAACATATTCACCAGTGCCTTCTTTTGTCGATGTTGAAGCGCAGCCAGTAATTACCATCAGGGAACCGACGAATACCATAGCCATCATGCGTTGAGCGATTTTCATTTTTTTCTTTCAGAGATTAATTAAAATTACATACATTAATTGAACACAAAGCCGTTTGGTGCATAGCGCTTCCAGTACGGCTTTGTGTTGAAGCAAACTTATTTACCGAATTTCGATTTTGCTGCTGCGACACAGTTATCTTTACCTTGACCAGACAAGGCATCACATTTTTCTATCGCAACTTTGTATTCTGCATTGACCTTATCGTCATTGGCATCAACACGGGCATCGACTACTTTTTTATCAGCTTTAGCATTTGATACGGCGGCGACTTTATTGGATTTGGCTTGCTTGATGCAGACATCTTTATCATTGCCAGTCATGCTGCCACATTTGGCTTTCTCTACATCATAGTCAGCATCGGCAATATCTTTTCTTGCGCTTGTGCGTGCTGCTACGGTATTTTTATATTCCGCTTTGGCATTTGCTTCAGTATGTACACGGGCAGCTTTTGCTTCAGCAAGACAGACATCTTTTGGGTTGCCGGTAATAGCGTCGCATTTGCTTTTTGCCAGTTTGAACTCAGTAGTTGCAGCTTCTTTTGCAGCAGTGTAGGCAACTGATTTTTCATCTGCGGCAGCCCAAACAGCACTACTCAGCGTGGCGGTACAAACCAACATCATGGCGATTTTCTTATTCATAATTTCCCTCTTAGGTGTGAATGTCCGGCAGTTCAACTGGCTACCGTCAACAATTGCAGCGTCGGAAAATTCCGATGGCCTAATTTTGCAATCTGGGCAATAACATATCTGTGCGGTATCGAACATTCGCGAATATTTATTTCATTTACATGTCTATATATCTATTTTCCTCCTCTTAACCTGCTCTTGTCCTGCTCTTGCCCTTTATTTTGAAATTTTTTTTTTGCAGAGTGTGCCAGCGTACAGATCCTATTTAGAGAAGCGCTTAAATTAAGCACATGCCTCAGATAAATCAATTTTTATCTGAATTCAATCTCAGAAACCAAGGAAGAATCATGAACAAAGAACAAATCGAAGGCGTAGCTAAAGATATCGCCGGTAAAGTTCAAGAAGGTGCCGGAAAAATTATCGGTAGCAAAGAGCAACAAGCCAAAGGCCTTGAAAAACAGGTGGAAGGCAAGCTTGAGAAAAAAGTTGGCGACGCCCGCGAAGTGATTGAAGACACAGTCAAAAAAATTACCAATCCATGATAGTGAGGCTCAACTCTGGCAATGACGGTTTTCGCCAGAGTTGAGCCTGATTTACCGAGGGAGCCAGAGATCATGATGACCAGCAATGAAAATATGCCGCTGAGCAATGCAGGAGTACCGCCCAATTACCCCAAGCATCCTCTTACACGAAGAGGTGACTTCACGATGCAGCCACAGAAAAAACCATTCCTTCACCGCTGGAATCATGACATTAATTCAGTCATCACTACCGGCGCGACTATCGGCATGGTAGTCGGCAGTGTGCTCGGTATGGTGAATGCGACGCTGGCCGTTGTTATATCGCCGTTCATTATTCCTGGCCTGAATTTATTGGTGACACAACCACTGGAAGCTGCCGTCATAGGCGCTGTTCTTGGCATACTGTTTGGTGCCATTGTCGGGTCCTTGCTGGGCTGGGGCGTTTCCAGCCAAAACAACGAACAAATAGAAACCGACGTCGAATCTCATGCAAGCTTTTGCCCGATACAGGAAGAAAGCGATAAAGACCGGGTAAAGGCATGGAAAGATCAGCATGGCGAATATGCAAATATCTAAGTCTTAAGCCATACAAAAAAAACTTGGCGAATGCAGCATTAACCAACGCCTGGGGTTCCGTACATAATTCGCAAAAATTGGATCTTAGGACCTTAAATAAGCGCTCTAAACACTAGCTTAATCTTACTAAAATAAAGGCTATATCATGTTCACAATATTGCTCGTCATACTTATCCTGGCCCTTGTAGGCGCACTGCCAACCTGGCCTCATAGCCGCTCGTGGGGATATGGGCCAAGTGGCGTTACTGGCTTGATCGTTATTATCCTCGTTATCTTATTACTGACTGGTCGCTTGTAAGCCCTATAAGTCTTCAGGCTTGAAAAATATTCCATACAGTTCCTTGATCTTTAAATTTCTCACTTTATAAGAGGAGTCATCATGAAAACGACAAAACAGTTAATGGCCGGCCTTGTATTTGCGCTCGTCAGCGCTGCAATACTGAGTCCTGCGCAGGCTGCAGATACTGATCCCAACGCAACCTCCCAGAATGGAGATCCGCAACGCTGGTATCAGGAAGAAATGACGCCTATGGCTTATTTCAAGACCTTAAAAAAAGAAGCTGAAGCTGTCTATCAGTTATCGGTCGCTGAATGCAGGCGCATGGCACGCAACCAACAAAGCACATGCCTTAGCGAAGCAAAAGCGACAATGCAACAAGATATGGCTGATGCCTATAGAAAATCAGGTATTCGCCAACGTTAAGCGCGGTTCCTATGTTTCTATTTAAAAGCTGGCCTGGCGAAGAAAATATACTGTCTTCACCAGGTCTTGTTAATTGACAATCAGCAAACTGTACCCCTGGCTACGCTACTGCTGACGCAACAAGATTTGGTAAGGATTAACTATGAACGCCAAGCGTAAGGTCACCCGCGTCCTCGCGACGGGCACAGCAAGCATCGCTACTGTCCTTATGTTTAATGCTTGCAGTACCCTGCCAGAAATCAATTACCTCGATCCGGCTCTTGACCATCCACAGAAAACGGCTGATGCAAAACCGACCATCAATAATGCCAAGGGCGAACTCAGCACCTCAAAAGCGCAGGCACTGATGCGGCAGCGCTGGAAAAATTCTGGTACCGGACTGGCGAACATGCAGGCTTTGGCCGCATTGGAAGAAGCTGTCACCGGCAGCCCGCTAATTGCTGGCAACCAGGTGACTTTGTTATTTGACGGCCCGCAAACCATGGCAGCCATGATGGCAGCGATACGGCAAGCGAAAGACCACATTAATCTGGAAACCTATATCTTTGACCAGGATGAGCTTGGCCTGGAATTTGCCAAACTGCTGATAGAAAAGCAGCAAGCCGGTGTGCAGGTGAATATCATCTATGACAGCGTAGGCACCATAGGTACGCCACAAAAATTCTTTGATGACATGAAAGCCGCTGGCATACAACTGCTGGCGTTCAACCCCATCAACCCCACCAAGTTACAAGGCCCATGGTCACCGAACCGGCGCGATCACAGGAAAATCCTGATCGTCGATGGCGAAGTCGCTTTCACTGGTGGTGTCAACATCAGCGCCACTTATGCGAATAGCTCGCTATTTCGCTCTAAATCGCGAAACCCTGATAAAGTGGGCTGGCGTGACACCCATATCCAGGTGACCGGCCCTGCGGTTGCGGCCTTGCAGTGGATATTTCTTGATACCTGGCTCAGTGTCGATGATAAATCACCGGCAGACAAATTGTATTTCCCGGCCTTGAAAAACCAGGGCAACAAGATGGTGCGCGTACTTGCCAGTGAACCTGACAGCAACCCGGCTATCTACAAAGCCTATTTACTGGCGATACAGGAAGCACGCGACACTATCCACATCACTTCCGCTTATTTTGTGCCGGATGCACAAATATTGAAAGCCTTGATTGCCGCAGCCAAGCGCGGGGTCGATGTGAAAATCATCATGCCTGGCGTGACTGACAGCGGCCTGGTGTTTCATGCCGGCCAATCCTTTTACAATGAAATGCTGGCAGGCGGGATCAAGGTGTATCAACTGAATACTTCCGTGCTGCATGCAAAAACCGCAGTCATCGACCAAGTATGGTCAACAGTAGGTTCCACCAATATAGATACGCGCAGTTTTTTGCACAATAAAGAAGTGAATATCGTCGTCATCGATACTGAGTTTGCAGTGGCAATGGAAAACGCCTTCAAGGAAGACTTGCGTTTATCTACCGAGATCACTCTGGAAACCTGGCAACAGCGTCCACAAATGAACAAACTCAAGGAATGGCTGGCCAGGCGGTTTGAATACTGGTTGTAATTGCGCAGAGTGGTGCTTCTTGCTATCGGCTTCGTGGCCACTAACTGATGACAGCAATAAAAATAAAACAGGTGTGCGCTTGATAAAAGCGCACACCTGTTTTTCATTGGCTGAGGTGCGGGAAAATCCGAAAAATTAATTCACATCCTGCCACTCAGCGAAAACTATTATTTCTTCTTGTCAGATGCCGGTATCTTTGCCACTTTCTGCGGGGTGATTGAAACAGCCACGGGGTCACTGGCCGGGAAACTTTCATCCAGCGCTTCATCCAGATCATCTTCCTTCTTCTTGATGTCTTTCTTCTTCTGTTCTGGTTCGGGTTTCACAGGTACAGGTTTTTCGTTCAATTCATTTGTCATGATATTTTTCTCACATGGATAAAGTAAAACTTCCCCACACCAATGAAGAATGCGGGGAAGTGTGAAGCGATAAAGACATGTCAAAGGAATGACTAGTTTTTAACTTTCAGATTGTTGATCACGCTTTGCACACCAGAGACGCTTTTGGCCACTTCAATGGCATGCGTTGCCTGCAATTCATTATCAACAAAACCACTCAGTTGCACTTCACCTTTGCGGGTAACTACGGCAACGTCCATGCTTTTCATCTGCGTATCCTGCAACATGGCTGTTTTGACACCGGCAGTAATGACGCTGTCGTCTATCTTGTTGCCGACGGTTTGCGTGCCCTGCTTCAGAACGAGTTTGTTATCGACCTTCTTGACGCCCTGCACAGCCATCGCCACAGCAACGCTGTGGTCAATCTGTGCCTGATTATCAGCAAAGCCACTCAGTAAAACTTCGCCCTTGCGGGTTTCAATTTTTACGTCTGCGCCTTTGATGATGTCATCAGACATCAACGCAGTTTTGACTTTTGTGGTAATGACAGAGTCATCAATTTCCACACCGATAGTAGTTGAGGCGCTTGCTGCCGTGCCATCTGGCGCCTTATTACAACCCGCCAATATCAGCAAAGAAGCAGATAGCACGGGCAAGATATATTTGGTACGCAATTTAGTATGCATTATGTAGCTCATGATCTTTCCTTTCTTTCTTGATTCCTGCAATTAGCGTGGCAAGACCTTGCCGTTGACATCAGACAAAATGATCTCTACACGACGGTTCAACTGGCGGTTTTGCGCTGTATTATTTTCAGCAACAGGGAAGGCTTCGCCGTAACCCTTGGTTTCGATACGATCACGCGATACACCCATCAACACCAGCGCACTACGTACCGCGTTGGCACGACGCTCTGACAAATCCTGGTTATGTGCCTGTGTGCCAGTATTGTCAGTATGTCCTTCGACCAGCACTGTTCTTTGCATATTATTTTGCAATACAGTCGCCAACTTTTGAACGGTACGCATACCATCTGGGTTCAGTTTGGCTTGATCCACACCGAACAACACATCGCCCAGAGTGATCACAATGCCGCGCACTGTCGTTTTGGCTTGCAAGTCAGCCAGTTGTGATTCCAAGGCGGCGTTACGGTTTTGCATTTCCAGTGCTTTTGCCTGTTCTTCCTGCGCCTTGCGCTGGGCTTCACCTGCTTCACCTTGTGCTATCTGCGCAGCCAGGCGGGCCTGATCAGCTTGTGCCTTGGCTTGGTCAGCCTGCATTTTTGCTCTGTCAGCCTCGTTGGTACGTTGCTCCAGACGGATCTGGTCACGCGCTTTAGCAGCATCAGCAACGGCAGCCTCTGCCTGTTTTTGCTTGGTCAGCTCTTGAGCCACGCCTATTTTTTGTTTGGCAATATAAGCCAGACGATCAATTTTTTCTGAGCTTTCATTGTCTTTGGCCGCTTTATTGGCATCGTTCATTGCCACATCGGCCTGCCGCATTTCTAAAGGAGCCAGGGTAAGCACATTTGGATTATTTTGGGCTGCTTGATAATCCATGCGTGTCTGGTCTAGCAGACTGGTAGTTTTTGGTGCTGTGCTGCAAGCGGAAAGCAGCATTGCCGTCATCAGGACGATGGGTGCAAATATTTTCTTATTCATGATGTATCCTTAAAATGTAATGGCAGACTCTGCAGTAGAGTTGCTGACGAATTTTTTTTGCTTATTGTTGTTGCTTATTCTTATTACTTATTCTTATTGAGTGTTCTTATTGCTTGTTGTTTGCGCGTTGAAGCTCTTCGCGCAAAACGCGGATATCGTCTTGCAGCGCGTTGGCAGCTTTTTCTGCTTTTGCAGAGTTAGCTTTGGCTTGTGCCAGCTTGGCATCAGCCTGAGCCTGTGTTGCCAAGTCACTGGCGAGCTTATAATCTTTGTCTTGCATGGCTTTGTTTGCCAACGCCATTTTTTGACGTGCAGAATTCATTTCTGCTGGTGCGAATTCACTGCCACCTGCGACAGCAGCGTTATCGACTGCTTCTTTAGAGACGGCAACTTCTGCCGTAGCAGGTGTTTTCATGCTGCTGGCGCAACCCATCATGATGACCATGCTGGCGCTGCATACTGCCAAAAGACCAGTTTTCAAGTTTTTGTTCATTTTTATTCTCCAGTAGATAAGTATCTGTGCTCTTGCAAACCCCATTTAAGTCACATTTTCTGTGATCTTCGCCGTCTTTATACCGCTCAACATAAAACCAGGTCTGTTCGTTGCCGCACACTTCAAATGAGCGGTACAGATACTCGTTTCCACCGCTCTATGTAAAGTACTATGAGATGTGTGGCCCAATAGTGTATGTACGCTAACGAACTTACATTCCCCCGCTGACGTTTTATTATCAAAGCACAGCCGCTCCCATAGGTCATACCATCTTTTTTGCATACGCAATTCAGAAATGCATAGATGACCAAAGGTGTGGCAGAGATGACCACTCACTACGGTCACTGGCAAATCCCAATAAAAGAAAGAAGTGTGCGATTTGAAATCAGCTAAAGATATGCTGTCGTCCAGCCTCCATCAGCTTAAAAACGTCTGGAAACATGGTCAGTTGCGCTTGCAAACCTATGTCTCCCAGTCCGGAGCCGAATTACCATTGCGTGCCGACTTGTACAGTGCCCTGCAAATGGAACAGCATGGCCGCATACTGGCGAACAGCCATAAGCTCAGCACTGTTTTTGGGCAAGATCAACTCCTGGCCCGGCTGGCTGATAATCAGGAAGTGATCATGAATGCCTGTACCTTGCTGACAGAAGCCATCAAGGAAGGCAGACCCGTCACCCCCGCCGCTGCGTGGCTACTGGATAATTACTATCTGATTGAAGAACAGATACGCACGGCAAAACGCCATTTACCCAAGAATTACAGCAAGGAACTGCCACGTCTGTTGCGCGGCAATTCAGCCGGACGGCCTCGCGTGTATGACATTGCACTGGAAACCATTTCGCATGGCGACGGCAGGGTAGATCCGGAAAACTTGAGCCGTTTCATCAGCGCTTATCAACTGGTCTCGGTATTAAAGCTCGGTGAGCTGTGGGCCATTCCCATCATGCTGCGTCTGGCCTTGATAGAAAATTTGCGCCGGGTGGCAACCAATCTGACAACCACCCACAATAACCGCAACCTCGCCGCCAAATGGGCAGAGGAAATGACTGAGACTGCAGAGAAAGACCCCAGCAATCTGATCTTGCTGGTTGCCGACATGTCACGTTCAAAGCCGCCCCTGGACAGCTCTTTCGTTGCCGAAATGATGCGCAGGCTGCAAGGTCAGGGGCCCGCTCTTGCCCTGCCATTGAACTGGTTATCGCAACGCTTGGCAGAAACTGGCGATACCATAGAACATCTGGTACACCTTGATTCACAACATCAGGCGGCTGACCAGATTTCCATCAGCAACAGCATAGGTAGCCTGCGTTTGCTGACGTCTATGGACTGGCGTGATTTTGTCGAAAGCATGAGTGTGGTAGATCGTTGTCTGCGTGAAGATCCCGCAGCCATTTATACGCACATGGATTTTTCGACACGCGATCTGTACCGCCATGCGGTAGAGAAAATTGCCAAAGGCAGCGGTTTCTCAGAAGCCGATGTCGCCCACAATGCCTTGCGTTTCGCCCGCGAAGCGGCCAACAAATATGGTCAGGATGCGCGCAGTGCCCATATAGGTTATTTCTTGATCGGCAAAGGCCGGGTTGAACTTGAGCGCTCTACGGCAATGCAACATGCCTTACCGGAATCGATCAAGCACGCTATCCGTGATTCTGCCCTGAGTATTTATCTGGGCAGCATAGTCATCATCAGCCTAGCAACCACAGGCTTGCTGTTGAACCAGGTCAGGTATGCTGATGTCAATCCCTACTTGCTGGCTGGCTTCATCGCTGCCAGCCTGATTGCCAGCAGCCAGTTTGCGCTGTCCATGGTTAATTGGCTGGCTACCTTCGTTGCTCTGCCGCGGCCTCTGCCTCGCATGGATTTTTCCAAAGGCATACCACTGGAAGCAAGCACCCTGGTAGTAGTGCCAACGATGCTGTTCAATGTGCGGAATATTGATGCCTTGTCAGAAGCCATGGAAGTACGTTTCCTGGCCAATAGCGATGCCAATCTGCGTTTTTGCCTGTTGACTGATTTTCCTGATGCAGCGACCGAGACCCTGGAAACGGATGAAGAACTGCTGGATCATATCAGCAATATCACAGAGGCACTTAACACGAAATATCCGCGTCCAGATGGAGACCATTTCATCATCATGCACAGACCACGGGTCTGGAACGCGCAAGAAAAAATCTGGATGGCGTATGAGCGCAAGCGAGGCAAACTGGCCGCCCTGAACAGCTACTTGCGCGGCACGGGAGCTGATGCGTTCATGCGTATCATTGGTAATACGGCCGGTCTGGAGAACATGAAGTATGTGATTACCCTGGATACCGATACGGAATTACCACGCGATGCGGCGCGCAAATTCGTGGCAACCATAGCCCACCCGCTCAACCGTGCCTACTACGATGACAAGCTGCACAGGGTTACAGACGGTTATGGAATTCTACAACCGCGTGTCGCAGTCAGCCTGCCCGCCAGCGACGCTTCTTATTATGAATTGTTGTGTGGTGGTGAAGCTGGTATTGACCCTTATACACGTAGCGTGTCAGATGTGTATCAGGATGTCTTTGATGAAGGTTCATTCATCGGCAAGGGTATCTATGATATCGATGTATTCGAGCATGCCCTGAAAAATCGCATGCCAGAAAACCGTATCCTCAGCCATGATTTGCTGGAAGGCTGTTATGCCCGTGCTGGTCTGCTGAGTGATGTGCAGTTGTATGAAGAATATCCATCAAGCTATCTGGCTGATATACGTCGCCGCCATCGCTGGATACGGGGTGACTGGCAGATCGCGTCCTGGTTATTACCCAAAGTACCAGGCCCCAAGGATGAAGTTACTGGCAAACCCGTCAAGCGCACCAATTCCTTGTCCTCACTATCGCACTGGAAGCTGTTCGACAACCTGCGTCGCAGCTTGGTGCCGCTGGCGCTTGTCGCCTTCCTGGTTATCGCCTGGAGCGGTTTGCCGCATGCCTGGTTATGGTCGGCGGCAGCTCTTGGTTTTTTACTGATACCTGCTGCCAGTGGATTCGTATTTAACCTGACCCAAAAACCTGACGATGTTTTCCTCCGTCAGCATCTGCTGTCATTGCTGCGGTCGAGTACCCAACATTTTATTCATGCCTCACTGAGTCTGGTATTTTTGCCCTATGAAGCCTGGATCAATCTTGATGCCATTTTGCGCACGCAATGGCGTGTATTGATTTCGCACAGGCGTTTGCTGGAATGGAACCCTTCTACCATCAGCAATCATCAGTTCAAGAATACTGTCTGGAATAATTTTCGCAGCATGTGGATCGCGCCGTTATTTTCTGTTGCAGTATTTTTCTTCCTCGACTATATCAACCCAGTTGCCTTGCGCGCAGCAGCACCGATCTTGTTGCTGTGGTTTATCTCGCCTGTCATTGCTTATCTGATGAGCCGTGAAAAGCAACAGCGAGTGTCTCAATTAAGCACGGAACAAACAGAGTTTTTGCAAGCGACCGCACGCAAAACCTGGCTGTTTTTTGAAACCTATGTCGGGCCCGAAGACAACTGGCTGCCACCTGACAATGTACAGTTCCATCCTGTCAACGTAACGGCTCACCGCACTTCACCGACCAATATAGGTTTGTCGCTGCTGGCCAATCTGGTGGCCTATGATTTTGGCTACATCCCGGTAGGTCAGCTATTGCAGCGTACGCAAGATACGTTTGCCAGCCTGAGCAAAATGGAACGTCACCAGGATCATTTCTATAACTGGTACGACACCAAGACGCTACAACCGCTGCAACCCTTGTATATTTCAACAGTAGATAGCGGCAATCTGGCCGGCCATTTGCTGACCCTGCGCCCTGGCCTGTCAGCTTTGTCAGATGCTCCTATCTGCCAGCCACGCCTGTTTTGCGGCTTGCATGATACTTACCTGATATTGCGCAACACCGTTGGTGAGCACGTCGCAGGCAGGCTGGCAGAGTTTAAAACTGATCTTGATGTGCTGTGTCTGAGCGCACCAACTTCACTGATCGTCATCTATGACTGCCTGAAACGCCTGAAACATCATGCTGACAGTTATCTTGCCAGCCACACCGTGGTGGCAGATAATCTATCCCACGTATGGGCAAGTGCGCTGAGCAGACAAACCCATGCACAACTCGATGAGTTGGTCTATCTCGCACCTTGGCTGACACTGCCAGAGCCAGGTAGTTGGCTGCAAGCTTTTCCGCAGCTTGATGCGATTCCAACTTTAAAAGTATTGGCGCAATTGGGTTATTCACATAACTCACCAAGAGACGACAGCTTGTCGCTTGATCAACCCAATCTGGCGGGAAGCAAAAATCCTACTTTGGCAGCAATGCTGATGACTGCCAGCAAACGCGCCTCAGACCGCATAAAGCAAATTGGCCAACTGGTGCAGCAGACTGGCGAATTTGCCAGGATGGAATATGAGTTCCTGTACGATGCCAACACCCACCTGCTGACCATAGGCTATAACGTCAATGAGCGCCGGCGCGATGCAGCCTGCTATGATTTGCTGGCATCAGAAGCACGCCTGGCCACGTTTGTCGCTATCGCGCAAGGCCAGATTCCACAAGAGAGCTGGTTTGCACTCGGCCGCCAACTGACGATTGCAGGTGGAGAACCTATCCTGTTGTCCTGGAGCGGGTCGATGTTTGAGTATCTGATGCCCTTGCTGGTCATGCCAAACTTCCAGAATACCTTGCTGGAACAGACTTACCGTTCAGTCGTGCAGCGCCAGATAGAATATGGCGTACAACGCAATGTTCCCTGGGGAATTTCAGAATCAGGTTACAACACCTTTGATGCGCATTTGAATTACCAGTACCGCGCCTTTGGCGTTCCTGGCCTCGGCTTTAAACGCGGGCTGGGTGATGATCTGGTGATCGCGCCGTATGCCTCAATGATGGCATTGATGGTAGAACCAGAAAAAGCCTGCAGCAATCTGGAACAACTGGCATCGCTGGGTTTTGAAGGTGTATATGGCTTCTTTGAGGCGATAGACTATACGCCTTCTCGCTTGCCACGTGGGCAGGCGCATGCCTTGATACGTTCATTCATGGTGCATCACCAGGGCATGGGCTTTTTGTCTCTGGCTTACCTGTTGCTCGACAAGCCTTTGCAAAAGCGCTTTGAATCCGACCCCCTGTTCCAGGCCACCATGTCCTTGCTGCATGAGCGCGTGCCCAAGGCCACCGCTGTGTATTCCAACACGACTGAGCTGGCAGACATACGCAGCGCCGGCGCCGGACAGGAAACACCTTTGCGCGTACTGCACCATGTCAATACCCGCACGCCGGAAGTACAGTTGCTGTCGAATGGCCGTTACCATGTCATGATCAGCAGCGTTGGCGGCAGTTATAGCCGCTGGAACGATCTTGCCATCACCCGCTGGAATGAAGACAGCACCCGCGACCACTGGGGTACTTTCTGTTATGTGCGCGACACCAGCAACGGCAAATATTGGTCCACGGCATTCCAGCCTTGCCTGGTACCTTCTGCCAACTATGAAGTGATTTTCTCTGAAGGCCGGGCAGAATTCCGCCGCAGTGACAATAATCTCGAAATGCATACCGAAATCGTCGTTTCCCCTGAAGATGATATCGAATTGCGCCGTACCCGCATTACCAACCGTTCACGCAACCGCCGTACGATAGACTTCACCAGCTATGCAGAAGTCGTGCTCGCGCCTGCAGCGGCAGATGCCATGCACCCGGCATTCAGCAAATTGTTTGTGCAGACTGAAATCCTGCATGACCAGCATGCGATAGTCTGTACCCGCCGCCCTCGTTCCATGGACGAGAAAATACCAAGCATGTTCCACCTGATATCCCTGCATGGTGCTACGGCAGACAATGTTTCTTATGAAACCGACAGGGCGCAATTCATAGGCCGTGGCAATACGCTGGAAGCGCCTGCAGCCATGCGCGTAGAACGCCTGTCAGACAGCCAGGGTTCTGTACTTGACCCGGTGGTTGCCATACGCTATCAAATTACGCTGGAACCAGAACAGATTGCCACCTTCGATGTTGTCACCGGTGTCGCAGAAAACCGTGACCTGTGCCTGGCGCTGATCGATAAATACCAGGATCAGCATCTGGCGGACCGCGTCATAGGCTTGTCATGGACGCATAGCCAGATTGTCTTGCGTCAGTTGAATATCAGCGAAGCCGATGCACAGCTCTATGGGCGCATGGCAAACTCCGTCATCTACATGAACCCGTTGCTGCGTGCCGATGCGAGTGTGTTGAGCCGCAACCACCGCGGTCAGTCGGGCTTATGGGGCTATGCCATTTCTGGTGACTTGCCTATCGTACTGTTGCAAATCAACCAGCAGGAACATATAGAGCTGGTGCGGCAACTGGTACAGGCCCATGCCTACTGGCGTTCCAAAGGGCTGGCTGTAGATCTGGTGATCTGGAATGAAGACCACGCCACTTACCGCCAGGCCTTGCAGGAACAGATCATGGGCATGATTTCGTCTGTCATTGGTACCCACGCCATAGAAAGGCCGGGTGGTATCTTTGTCCGCATGGCGGAACAGATTTCAGTCGAAGACAAAATCCTGTTCCAGGCGGTTGCGCGCGTCATTCTGAATGACCACCGCGGCAGTCTCATGGAACAACTGAGCCGGCGTGATGTACTGGATCTGCGCGTACCCAAGCTCTTGCCTTCGCGCCAGGTATATTCACAATCTGGATATCAGCCGCTGGCCAACAAGTCAGGCGAGAACAGGAATAACGGCAAGCTGCCAGAAAAACTGCAAAGCTTTAATGGCATAGGTGGATTTTCTGAAGATGGCCGTGAATACATCATCACCACGCGCGAAGGCCAGGTCACACCTGCACCTTGGGTCAATGTGTTGGCCAACCCGCAATTTGGCACTGTCATTTCTGAGAGCGGGCAAGCTTATACCTGGGGTGAAAATGCCCATGAGTTCCGCCTGACGCCCTGGAATAATGATCCTGTCAGCGACAGCAGTGGTGAAGCTTTCTATATCCGCGATGAAGACACCGGTGCCTACTGGTCACCTACTGCCCTGCCTTGCCGCGGCAGTGGTGACTATGTCACCCGCCATGGTTTTGGCTATAGCGTTTTCACTCATGAGGAACACGGCATACGTAGCGAATTGACGGTCTTCGTCTCCATGGACACGGCGGCCAAATATTCCATACTGCGCGTCACCAATGTCTCTGAAGAACAAAGGAAATTGTCAGCGACCGGTTATGTGGAATGGGTACTGGGTGATCTGCGGCCTAAATCCCTGATGCATATCGCGACAGAAATTGATCCGGCCAGTGGCTGTGTTCTGGCACGCAACCCTTACAACACCGAGTTCCCGGGACGCAGGGCATTTTTTGATCTGGATGGTGGTAACCGCAGTGTCACTGGTGACCGTAATGAATTTATCGGCCGCAATGGCAGCCTGCAAAAACCGGCGGCGCTGGAAAGACAACGATTGTCAGGCAAAACCGGGGCCGGTCTTGACCCGTGTGCAGCAATCCAGCAAGAATTTGAATTAAGCCCCGGACAGGAAAAACGACTGGTATTTGTGCTGGGTACGGTCATGACCGATCACACCAATGTCACACAATTCATACAGCAACACCGCGGTATTGCGGCGGCAGAACAGGCACTCAATAAAGTGCATGATTACTGGCGCGATACTCTCGGTGTAGTACAGGTGAACACGCCTGACCAGGAGATGAACCTGCTTGCCAACGGCTGGTTGCTGTATCAAACCATCGCCTGCCGTCTGTGGGCACGTAGCGGCTACTATCAATCTGGCGGTGCATTTGGCTTCCGTGATCAGTTGCAGGACAGTATGGCGCTGGTACACACCAGGCAAACGCTGGCGCGCGAACAATTGCTGTTGTCAGCCGCCCATCAATTCGTCGAGGGTGATGTACAGCACTGGTGGCATCCGCCGATAGGGCGCGGCGTACGCACCCATTGTTCTGATGATTATCTGTGGCTGCCTCTGGCAGTGGCGCGTTATGTCAACAGCACTGGCGACTTTGGTATTCTGGATGAAGAATTGCACTATCTCGAAGGCCGCCTCGTCAACCAGGAAGAAGATTCCTATTACGACTTGCCTGGCAGATCACCACACACTGGCAGTCTGTATCAGCATTGCGTCAAGGCCATAGAAAATGGCTTGCGCTTTGGCAGCCATGGTTTGCCTTTGATTGGTTCCTGTGACTGGAACGATGGCATGGATAAAGTCGGTCATCTGGGCAAAGGGGAAAGCGTCTGGCTAGCTTTCTTCCTGCATCAGGTTCTGACAAAATTCTCTGCGATTGCTCTGGCCCGCAATGACAATGAATTCTCCAGCCGTTGTCTTGAGCAGGCGCGTCGGCTGGCAAAGAACATTGACGACAATGCATGGGATGGCGCCTGGTACAGACGCGCCTATTTTGATGATGGCGCTGCACTGGGCTCGGCACAAAATGCAGAATGCCAGATAGACTCGATCTCGCAAAGCTGGGCGATATTGTCAGGGGCAACAAATCCGCAAAGGGCACACCAGGCCATGCAGTCTCTGGATAAACGCCTGATGCGGCGCGACAAGCAGATCATACAGTTGCTGGATCCGGCCTTTGATTGCTCGGGACAAAACCCCGGTTATATCCGTGGTTATGTGCCTGGTGTACGTGAAAACGGCGGGCAATATACCCATGCGGCAATCTGGACCGGCATGGCATTTGCAAAAATGGGAGATGCAGCCCGTGCCTGGGAAGCATTTGACATGATCAATCCTATCCACCATGGTAATTCGCCAGAATCGGTTGCCCGCTACAAGGTGGAACCCTATGTCATCTGTGCCGACGTGTATGCAGTAGCACCACATACTGGCCGTGGTGGCTGGAGCTGGTACACAGGATCAGCTGGCTGGATGTATACCTTCATGATGGAATCTCTGCTGGGATTAAAACGTGAAGGCAAGCACTTGAGCCTGACGCCCTGCGTACCGGAAGGATGGACCAACTTCAGCCTGCGTTATCAACATCTGAGCAGCACCTACCTGATCACGGTCAAACTCAGGGATGTCGCTTACGGACAAAACCTGCTGTTTGTCGATGAGGTCGCCATGGGAGATTTGTTGATACCTCTGCTGGATGATCAGCGTGAACATACTGTGGAGCTTAATTATGTAAAGCCGGTTCAGCAATGATCTGAGAATTTTTTGAGGAGAATTACTCAGTCAGCAATTTGCTTATTCCAGAGTTGATCACCAAATTGAAAACCCGCCATCGCAACAGCAATGGCGGGTTTTTCATGAGCAGTGTGCGTGATTTTTGTAAAAATCCTGTAGCCTAGCTAATTGAATGTCCCCAGTCATTTCAAAACTTGCCCGGCTCCGTAGGAGCGGCTTTAGCCGCGAACATCTGGGCCGTATTGAGGATTCGCGGCTGAAGCCGCTCCTGCAGGTTAAGGTCATGTGACCATTGAGGCAGCCAGTGAGGAAATGACAGTCGCTAATTCAGGGCAATGATTTTTATTACCAAGTACGAATTTGTAGCCGGTACTCATGAATGCAGATAGAGCTACTTATTCCTCATCACAGATAAAAAAAGCCAGATACTTTGCAGTATCTGGCTTCCCTTAATTGAAATTACTGATTGAATCTACTGAAAAACTACTTATTGCCTTGGTTCGCCATTACGGTTCACAGCAATAGTAGATCCTGGAGGAGAACTCATCTGTACGTGATGTTCTACGCCACGATAGTTATAGGTTACATCCCAGTATTGCGGTGTCGTGTTGGCAGTTGTCTGGCAACGGCGTACGTCGCGATCATAGGTGCCACCATTACCACGTCCAGCGTTTGCGCCCAGTGCACCACCAGCGACTGCGCCACCAGCAGTTGCCAGGTCACGGCCAGTGCCGCCACCGACTTGATGACCCAGGATACCGCCGATCAGGGCACCAGCAATGGCACCACCGACATTTGGCTCACTGCGTTCAGCTTGAACTTGCTGGCGTTCTATCCAGCAACGCTCATTTGGCGGGCCTACCACTGCACGTACAGATGTCACAGGCGCGTCATACACACCTTCGTTTGGACGACGGCGGTAATCATAATTTGGCGAGCTCAGAGGTGCCTGCATCTCATTATCATAACGTCCCCTGCCACTGACTGGACGAACGGAAGAAATACGGTTATTCATACCCATGCCGGACAGCGTATCGTAGCTACCTTTGCTCAGGATCATGCAACGGCCACCGAAATTGGCATCGTCACAGACTTCCCAACGGCCACCATTGACAACTACAGAGGATGCCAGGTCATTAAAGCCACTGTTGCGGAAATTGCTTTGTGTGCCGTTGGCACTGAAGGTACGGCCACGGAAGCCTTCGCCTTCATAGAATACGATTTGTGCGCTCGCATGAGCAACCAGTAACAAGCTTGACACGCCGATGATGAATTTTAATTGTTGTTTCATTTATTTCTCCAAGGTTGAAATCTGAACAAAGCTATGGGGGATGGTTCTATTCCGCCATTCAGATTTAGCAAGAGAGCCAGCATGAACGACATATCCATACCGGGGCACCATGAATCATAGCATCCCATTTTTTACAAACCAGTTCTGTACGCTGCCACACATACACATTTCAGTTTCTTTCAAGCAAATTCACTCAATGAATCGCAATGTAGATTTCTTAGGGGAATCATTCTATAAAGCCCAGTCACGCCTTGCCATGTACGTCAGCGCACATTCATTTTCGGCAATGCGGCGTATAAATTCCCATGTCCCTGGCTTCTGGCCTTTGTTAACTTGACCACACTCAGTCAATCAGGAGAAACAACATGAAACTCACACCCCTTAATGAAAAAATGGAACAATGCCTGGCCAATTGCATGGCGTGCCATCGCATTTGTACTACGGCTGCCGCCCATGTCATGCATGGCGACAGCAACCATAGTGAAGTACTACACCTTGTCAGCCTGCTTGATTGTGCCCAGATTTGCCTGGTCCATGCAGATTTCATGGCACGCCGTTCTCCACACCACATGCACCTGGCCCGTGAATGCGCAGAAATTTGCCTGTCTTGCGCCACATTTTGCGAAGCCCATAGCGATGCCGACGGCATGATGAGTGAGTGTGCAAAGGCCTGCCGCACTTGCGCGGACAGTTGCACATCCATGTAGGTCTGGCTACGAAGTGATCTGACAGATCACTGTCTGGTAATGTTGAGACAAGCTTAAAACTTGTTACGGCACATCTGCTGTCTTGGTGGGCAGGCTTGTGCCTGCCCACTGACTACATTTGCCCAGCACGTTTATCTACTTTGTTTGTCTTTGTTTGTCATAGCGCAAAACATGCGCCTGCTTGCGTGTAAGCATGGCAATACATCGATATACGTCCACATATATCAACATGCATCGACATGCATCCAAATAAGTCAAAGCGAAACACATCAATATAGTTTAAGGAAATTATGACTCTCAACACAAAAGCATATCTGATCGGTGGTGGCATCGGCTCCCTGGCTGCAGCCGCATTCATGATACGTGACGGAAAAATCAAGGGCGACAATATCTCCATTCTTGAAGCCACGTCCCTGCTCGGCGGCAGCCTTGACGGCGCTGGCAACCCAGATCAAGGTTACTCATTACGCGGTGGCCGCATGCTGACGACCGACAATTATGAATGTACCTGGGATTTATTCAAATCCATACCCTCGCTACATAATCCAGGAAGATCGGTATTTGAAGAAACGGTAGAGTTCAATGAGCATTACAAGTCCAACTCAAAGGCCAGGCTGGTAGATAAGCGCCGCGCCAAGGTGCCGGTGTCGTCCATGGGTTTCTCCATGCAAGACCGCATGGAATTGCTCAAACTGAGCCAGGCAGATGAGACTGAGATGGGCAACAGCACGATTACTGACTGGCTGTCACCCTCTTTCTTTGAAACTGAATTCTGGTTCATGTGGGCGACCACGTTTGCCTTCCAGCCATGGCACAGCGCTGTTGAGTTCAAACGCTATCTGCACAGATTCATGATGGAATTTTCGCGCATAGAAACTCTGGCTGGTGTGAAACGCACTATCTACAACCAATATGATTCGCTGGTTTTGCCACTGCAAACCTGGCTGAAACAAAATGGCGTGCAATTCATCACGAATTGCCAGGTGCAAAAACTGACGCATACTGTGATCAATGAGCAGTTCCTGGTTACTGGTCTCGAATGTCTGCGTGACGGCGTGGAAGAAAGCATCGCCGTTGCTGATGGTGATCTGGTTTTCCTGCAAAACGGTTCCATGACGGACGCGTCCAGCCTGGGCTCAATGAGCAGTGCGCCGGAAAAGCGCAGCAAGATGGATAGCGGCGGCTGGCGCCTGTGGGAACAGCTTGCGGCTGAAAGGCCAGGGATGGGCAACCCGGCAGCCTTTAATACCTGCATCGCCCAGTCGTGGTGGGAATCGTTCACGGTCACACTCAAGGATCCGCGTTTCTTTGACCTGATGCAAAAATTCAGCGGCAATGAAGCGGGCACTGGCGGACTGGTGACGTTCAAGGACTCCAACTGGCTGATGTCCATCGTGCTGGCGCACCAGCCACATTTCATCAACCAGCCCGCTGGTGTCCAGGTATTCTGGGGTTATGCACTCTACCCTGACCGCATCGGTGACTTTGTGACGAAACCCATGAGCGAATGCAGCGGCGCAGAAATCCTTGAGGAATTGCTGGGTCACCTGCGCTTTGATGCAGAAGTGTTTGACAATGCCAATTGCATCCCTTGCCGCATGCCTTATATCACCAGTATGTTCATGCCCCGCTCTGTTGGTGACCGGCCTTTGCCTGTGCCACCAGGTACAAAAAACTTTGCTTTCATCAGCCAGTTTGTCGAAGTGCCGGATGATGTGGTCTTTACGGTGGAATATTCAGTGCGTGCTGCCCAGATGGCGGTATATCAGTTGCTGGGTGTAAATCGCGAAATACCGCCAATTACGGCCCATGACAAATCGCTGGGAACGAAGTTTGAGGCGCTGGTCAAAGCGTTTAAATAAGCACTGCGTCCAACCGCAATGCAGCCTTTCATGGAGGGGCTGCATTGCATAGCAACTGATGCCCTTTAACAGCCACAAAACTCATGTGTCTGGATGTTCTTTCTGGAAGCGCTGGTTAGCCTCATCCAGATGCTTGATCAGCACATGTGAAATGATATTGACCCCGATGCCACCGAACATGGCAGGCACGAGATACAGGGCCAGTGAAATCTCCGAGACAAATATCGTATCGTCAGCAAGTGAGGGCGACAGTTTTGCTGCGGCTGAGAGTACCTTGAGAAAATAGACGTCCATGCCAGCAATGGCAACCAGGGCAAAACCAAATACCAGGGTGGTTTTTTTGGAGATGGCTTTTTTTAATATCAGGTAGCTGTAGATGCCAAAAGGCATGACCACCGAGGCTATCATCATGAGCCAAAACTTCAATTCTGAAAATATAGTGTTTTCCAAGCATGCATCCTTAAAAGCAAATAAATAAGCGAACACTTACCTAGTGGACTGTAACAGTGGAATCGAGAGTGAAGGACATGTTCCCGGCGCATCAGGGCAAGGCGCAAACCACAGCGATAGCGGGACTATCGCGAGTATTTGCAACGCAGCCATGATCGTCGCGCACATGGCAGGCACTCCGATTTCCACTGTTACAGTCCACTAATGTCTGGAAATATTATTAACCTAATGCATGCCCTCGCAAGTAACGTATTCTCTCACTTTCGTAACGAATTGAATTCCACCTTGAATAGAATCCCTGTTTTCCGATAGTATGGTTTCAACTAGAACTTATTTCCTGAGAGAATGATCGCCGTTGCCGGTGACGCGCGGTTCTTTACTTGCGGGATTGCATGCGTATGTGTCTGTCTTTCCCGCGCCAGACTATCGTTGACATTGCTGCGCGCATAGGCAACTATTGATATAGCCACATCGCTCCTGCTGTATTGCTCCCGCTGTAAGCGTCTGTTTTGCGCTATTCAAACTCATGAAATAAACTGTGCCGCTCACTTTTCACCCCGTGGTGAATTGCGTTGGGTGCCAGAAGTTCTCTGCAAGATACGCATGGATACCAATTAATTTGCTATTCGTTTTAGTACTGACAGTGTGAAGGCATTAAGATGACATCAAGAATCGTCAATTGGAAATCGGCGACTGCCGTACTGGTCGTAATCGCTGCCGCAGCGGGTGGCTGGTGGTATTACCACCGCACGGATGCCAGCACGCCAGCAGATGCGGGTAGTGGTCTTCCAGGAAATGCGGGAAATTCAGGGAATTCAAGTAAGCGAGGCGGTGGACGTGATGCAGGCAACAGAGTGCAACCAGTATCAGTCGTGCCTGCGCAAAAGCGCGACATACGCCTCATTGTCACGGCGATAGGCAATATTGCTGCCGCCAACACCGCTGTTGTGCGCACCAAGGCAGATGGCGAACTCAAGGCGATTTATTTCAAGGAAGGCCAGGCTGTGCAGGCCGGGCAGTTGCTGGCACAGATAGATCCCAAGCCTTTTCAGATTGCCTTGTCACTGGCACAGGGTACCCTGGCGCGTGACCAGGCGCAGTTAAAAAATGCCGAGCTCGATTATCAGCGTTATAAAGACCTGGTCGAAAAACAGGCAGCTCCAAAACAGCAAATGGATACGCAGGAAGCACTGGTGCAGCAACTGCACGGCACCATCCTGTCTGACCAGGCCTCGGTCGATAATGCCAAATTGCAATTGAGTTATACCCGCGTAACCGCCCCCATCTCTGGCCTGGCCGGTTTGAAGCAGGCTGACCTGGGTAATATCGTGCATAGCTCAGACACCAATGGTCTGGTATCAATCACGCAAACCCAGCCGGTTGCGATTGTATTTGCCATCCCCGATGTACGCCTCGATAAATTGCGCCAGCAAATGAAGAACGATGTGCCTTTGCGGGTAGAAGCATGGGACAGGGAACAAAAAAATATCCTGGCAGAAGGCAGTGTCGCCAATACCGATAACAGCATAGATTTGACGACAGGCACAATCAAGGTCAAGGCTCTGTTCCCCAACAAGGACAATGGTCTGTTCCCCAACCAGTTTGTGAATGTACGCCTGCAACTCGATACCATGAAAGATGCGCTGGCAGTGCCTGTCGCATCGGTACAGCGCGGTACCGTAGGCAATTTTGTGTATGTCGTCGGTGAAGGCGGTGTAGTTACGCTGAAGCCTGTCACCACACTGGCCACCGATGGTGACTGGGTGGCCGTCAAGGCAGAACTCAGGCCAGGCGACCAGTTGGTGACCGATGGCGCAGACCGTTTGCGTGATGGTGGCAAGGTGGAAGTCATCGCGGCATCAGCCAGACCTGGCGGCAGTGATGAACCTCGCGGGGGTGGTGGCAAACGACGCAAGGGAGGCGGCGCTTCTGCTTCCGGGTCTGCGTCGGCACCGGTACCTGCTTCAGCGCCAGCAGCGGCATCAGCTCCCGCCCCGGCCTCCGCAGCAGAAACCAGGAAATAAGGGCGCTCAGCTCATCATCACATCATGGCTACCCTGAACCCCTCACGTCTGTTTATTGAAAGACCGGTCGCAACTTCGCTAATGATGCTGGCGATCTTGCTGGCCGGCTTGCTGGCTTACCGTCTGTTACCTATCGCGGCATTGCCGGAAGTTGATTACCCCACCATACAGGTAACCACGCTTTATCCGGGTGCCAGCCCGGATGTCATGACCTCGTCGGTCACGGCACCGCTGGAACGCCAGTTTGGACAAATGCCGGGCCTGGCGCAAATGTCATCGACCAGTTCTGGTGGTGCCTCTGTGATCACCCTGCGGTTCGAGTTGAGCTTGTCGCTCGACGTTGCCGAGCAAGAAGTGCAGGCCGCCATCAATGCTGGCAGCAATCTGTTGCCCAGCGATTTGCCGATGCCGCCGGTATATAGCAAGGTCAACCCTGCTGATGCACCGGTATTGACGATTGCGGTCTCATCTACCACGCTGCCAGTGATACGCATACATGATCTGGTCGAGAGTCGTCTGGCACAAAAAATTTCGCAAGTGCGTGGCGTGGGCCTGGTCAGCATTGCGGGCGGGCGCAGACCTGCTGTCAGGATACAGGCCAATCCAACGGCACTGGCTAACCTTGGCCTCTCGCTGGATGATTTGCGCACTGCCATAGGCAGCGCTAATGTCAACCAGGCCAAGGGTAGTTTTGATGGGCCTTTACGCGCCTCGACGATTGATGCCAATGACCAGATGAAAAGTGCGGCTGAATATGCCAACCTGATTTTCGCCTACAAGAACGGCAACCCCATACGCCTGCGAGATGTTGCCACCATGGTCGATGATGCCGAGAACATGCGTCTCGCGGCTTGGGCAGACAAGGCACCAGCTGTTATTCTCAATGTGCAGCGCCAGCCTGGCGCGAATGTGATACAGACAGTAGATCGTGTGAAAGCCTTGCTGCCCAGCTTGCAGGCTGCCATGCCCGGTTCTGTCGATGTGCGGGTCCTGAGCGACAGAACAACCACGATACGCGCCTCAGTCGATGATGTGGAAATCGAATTGCTGCTGGCCATAGGCTTGGTGGTATTCGTGATCTTTGTTTTCTTGCGCAGTGTGCCAGCGACCATTATCCCCAGTGTTGCCGTACCCCTGTCACTAATAGGCACCTTTGGCGTCATGTACATGATAGGTTTTTCACTGAATAACCTGACCCTGATGGCGCTGGTGATCTCGACGGGCTTTGTGGTTGATGATGCGATTGTCATGATAGAAAACATCGCCCGTTATGTCGAAGAGGGCGAATCGCCGATGGCAGCAGCTTTGAAGGGATCGCAGCAAATCGGCTTCACCATCATTTCTCTCACCGTTTCCCTGATTGCGGTATTGATACCGCTGCTGTTCATGGGCGATGTGGTAGGCCGCCTGTTTCATGAATTTGCGATTACCCTGGCCGTCTCGATATTGATTTCTGCCTTCGTGTCCCTGACGCTGACGCCGATGATGTGCGCCCGTCTTTTGCATCATGAAAAAGAAGAAGACTTTGGCGCTGTCAAGCGCGCCGTGGGCCGCATGTTTGACCAGACCATTGCAGGCTATGGCCGCATGCTGACCTGGGTATTGGACAGGCAAAAAACCACCATGCTGGTGTTTGTGGCGACACTGGCTCTGACTGGTTTGCTGTACATCTTTGTCCCCAAGGGTTTCTTCCCTGTCCAGGACACCGGTCAGATACAGGCCATTACCGAGGCAGCGCAATCCACTTCGTTTGCCGCCATGGCAGAACACCAGCAAGAGCTGGCCAGCGTGATTTTGACTGACCCGGCGGTGGAAAGCGTGTCGTCTTTTATCGGTGTGGATGGTGCAAACGCCACCCTGAATGCAGGCCGCATGCTGATCGTGCTGAAGCCTTTGAATGTACGCGTGATCTCTGCTACCCAGATCGCCAGACGCCTGGCTGAGCTGACGCGCAAGGTGCCAGGCATCGCCATTTATATGCAGGCAGTGCAGGACCTGACCATAGAAGACAGGATAGCCAAGACGCAGTATCAGTTCATGCTGAGTTCACCCGATATTGCTGAACTGTCGCGCTCGACATCTGCCCTGCTCGAACGTTTGCGCAAGCTTCCACAACTGGCCGATGTCGCCAGTGACCAGCAAGAGCTGGGACTGCAAGCCTATGTAGATATAGACAGGGATGCCGCGGGCCGCTTTGGTGTCAGCGTGGCAGCGATAGATAACTCGCTCTACAACGCCTTTGGCCAGCGCCTGATCTCGACGATTTTTACCCAAAGTAACCAGTACCGCGTGGTTCTGGAAGTGGCACCACAATATAAAGTGGGCATGGAAGCCTTGAATAACCTGTATGTGCCGGGCACGAATGGTGTGCAGGTGCCACTGTCTTCCATCGCCAAAGTGGTGGAAAGGATAGCCCCGCTGGCGGTCAACCATGCAGCACAATTCCCTGCCGCGACTATTTCCTTCAATCTTGCCCAGGGTGCTGCATTGGGTGATGCAGTCAATGCCATCAAGGCAGAAGAAGCCGCCCTGCATTTGCCCATCAGCGTAGAAACCAGCTTCCAGGGTGCGGCACTGGCTTTCCAGGCATCCTTGTCCAGCACACTCTTGCTGATACTGGCTGCGATAGTCACCATGTATATCGTGCTGGGTGTTTTGTATGAGAGCTATATACATCCGCTAACCATACTTTCTACCTTGCCGTCCGCAGGCCTGGGAGCCTTACTGGCCTTGCTGGCGTTCAAGCTGGATCTGGGTATCATCGCCATCATCGGTATTGTGCTGCTGATCGGTATCGTCAAGAAGAACGCCATCATGATGATCGATTTTGCCCTGTATGCGCAGCGTGAAGAAGGCCTGAACCCGCGTGAAGCCATCCACAAGGCTTGCCTGTTGCGCTTCCGCCCCATTTTGATGACCACTATGGCAGCCTTGCTGGGTGCTTTGCCACTGATGCTGGGTTCGGGTGTGGGCAGTGAATTGCGTCACCCTCTGGGTGTGGTCATGGTAGGTGGGTTGATCGTCAGCCAGTTGCTCACGCTGTTCACAACACCAGTGATTTATCTTGGCTTCACGGCGCTGGCGAGCAGGTTTACCCGCAAGCCAGGTTCAGAACCTGCAACAGAAAATGCAGCGTGAGCAGATGAATCTTTCCCGCCCCTTCATAGAACGCCCGGTCGGCACTGCACTCATTACCCTGGGTGTGGCACTGGCAGGCATCATTGCCTATTTCTTGCTGCCTATCGCGCCGTTGCCGCAGGTCGAGTTTCCTACAATCTCAGTCAATGCCTCGCTGCCAGGTGCCAGCCCGGACACCATGGCAGCCACTGTAGCGACGCCGCTGGAACGTGCGCTGGGCAGTATTGCCGGCGTCAACGAAATCACGTCATCATCGTCATTGGGAAGCAGCCGCATTACCCTGCAATTTGATATGAGCAGGGACATCGACGGCGCAGCGCGGGATGTGCAGGCAGGCATTAACGCGGCACGTGCCATGCTGCCGTCCGGCATGCCCAGCAACCCGACTTACCGCAAAGTCAACCCTGCTGATGCACCAGTGATGATCATCGCGCTGACGTCCAAGACGCTGACACGCGGCCAGATGTATGATGCTGCCTCCACCGTGCTGGCGCAGCGCCTGTCACAGGTGGATGGCATAGGCCAGGTCACCATCGGTGGTGGCGCACTGCCTGCAGTGCGCATAGAGGTGGATCCCAACAAACTGGCAGCGAATGGAATTTCGCTGGAAAATGTACGCGCCACAGTCGTCGCCAGCAATGCCAACCGCCCCAAGGGTTCGGTCGAAGACCAGCAGCATTACTGGCAGCTCAGCGCCAACGACCAGTCTTATAAAGCTGAGCAATATGCACCGCTGATCATCAGCTATGCCAATGGTGCGGCACTGCGCCTGCGCGACGTCGCTGAAGTGGTCGATAGTGTACAGGACGTGCGCAATTACGGCATGGCGAACGGTACACCAGCGATCCTGCTGATATTGAACAAGGCACCTGGTGCCAACATCATCAAGACTGTCGATACCATACGCGCCCTGTTACCACAATTGCGCGCTTCCATTGCACCAGCTATTGATGTGAATGTCGTCATGGACAGGACGCCAACCATACGCGCATCCATCACTGAAGTGCAGCGTACACTGGCGATTGCCTTTGGCCTGGTCATCGTCGTGGTGTTCGCGTTCTTACGCAATTTCCGCGCTGCCCTGTTGCCTGCGGTGGCAGTGCCAGTTTCACTGGCTGGCACGTTTGGTGTCATGTATTTGCTCGGTTACAGTATAGACAACCTCTCGCTCATGGCCATGACGGTGGCTACCGGTTTTGTAGTGGATGATGCGATCGTCGTGCTGGAAAATATTTCGCGGCATATAGAACGCGGCAAGACACCGATGGAAGCGGCTTTGCAGGGTGCGCGCGAAATTGGCTTTACAGTAGTCTCCATCAGTTTGTCATTGATTGCAGCCTTCATCCCCATCCTGGCGATGGGTGGCATAGTCGGACGCCTGTTCCGTGAGTTTGCGGTGGTGCTGTCGGTATCTATCCTGGTATCCATGCTGGTATCGCTGACGACCACGCCCATGATGGCAGCGGCCCTGTTGCGGCCTGTGGAAAAAACCAAGGCACCGGGTAAATTCTCACGCGCACTTTCCCGCTTCCAGCGTGGCCTGATGCGTGGTTACCGTCGCAGCCTGCGCTGGACTTTGCGGCATCAGCCCTTGACCTTGCTGGTATTGGCAGGCGTGATTGCCCTGAATGTGTCGCTGTACATCACGATCTCAAAAGGATTTTTCCCGCAGCAGGATACCGGCTTGATGATGGGTGGCGTACAGGCTGACCAGGCCAGCTCTTTCACCTCGATGCAAGAGAAACTGAATGCCTTCAGCAAGATAGTGCTGGCCGACCCTGCAGTGGCCAATGCAACAGGCTTTACCGGCGGTGGTCAGCGCAATAGCGCGAACATGTTTATCTCGCTCAAACCCAGGACTGAACGTGAAGAGAGTGTAGATCAGGTTATCAACCGCCTGCGCGGAAAGCTTGCCCATCTGCCAGGGGCCAATCTGTTTTTGTCACCGGTACAGGATATCCGCATCGGTGGCCGGCAAAGTAACGCCGCCTGGCAATACGCCTTGCAGGCTGATGACCTGACCGACCTGCGCACCTGGGAACCACGCATACGCAAGGCCTTGTCGCAACTACCTGAACTGGCTGACCTGAATAGCGACCAGCAGGATAAGGGCATACAGACTTCACTGGTGATAGACCGCGATGCCGTGGCCAGACTGGGTTTGACCGTCAGCGCCATCGACAGTACACTCAATGATGCCTTTGGACAGCGCCAGATCGGGGTCATCTATAACCCGCTGAATCAATACCGTGTCGTAATGGAACTGGCACCTGCCTACCTGCAAAGCCCTGAGAGTTTGAAGAGCCTGTATGTCACTACCTCCAAAGGTGTGCGCATACCCCTGGCCAGCGTGGCAAAGGTGGAGACCACCAATACGCCTCTGGCCGTCAATCACCAGAGCGGCTCGCCAGCCAGCACCATCAGCTTCAATCTGGCACCGGATGTCGCCTTGTCACAGGCGGTGGATGCGATCAATGACACCATCGCCAAACTGGGGGTACCGATATCTGTGCATGGCAGCTTCCAGGGTACGGCGCAGGCTTTCCAGTCATCCCTGAGCAGCCAGCCTCTGCTGGTGCTGGCCGCCATTATCACTATCTACCTGGTGCTGGGCATGCTGTATGAAAGCCTGATCCATCCGCTGACCATACTCTCAACTCTTCCCTCGGCAGGCATCGGTGCCTTGCTGGCGCTTATGTTGTTCAAGACTGATTTTTCCATCATCGCCCTGATCGGTGTGGTACTGCTGATAGGCATCGTCAAGAAAAATGCCATCATGATGATTGATTTTGCGATTTCTGCGCAGCATGCAGCAAACAGCCGCGGCAGCAGCGTAACTGCCGGCGCAGCGATTTACCGCGCCAGCCTGCTGCGCCTGCGCCCTATACTGATGACTACCCTGGCAGCCATCTTTGGTGCCGTGCCACTGGCACTGGGCACAGGTGATGGTGCTGAATTGCGCCAGCCGCTGGGCATCGCCATCGTCGGCGGCCTGTTGTTAAGCCAGTTGCTGACCCTGTACACCACGCCTGTCGTCTTTGTCTGCATGGACAGATTACGTCGCAAGAAAAAACCAGTAAAAGCAGTAGCGAGCGCTGGCGCTTTGGATACTGCATGAGAGCGATTATGAAAAAAAATATTAACTTGCATCCTGTATCTTTTCCAAGCTTATCTGTTCCTCGCCTGGCTATGCTGACATTGGTCTTGCTGCTATCTGCCTGCGCACAGACAAAAGCGCCACCACCGGCCGCTATTCCACTGACAGCAGAATTCAAGGAAGCCAGCTACTGGAAATCAGCCCAGGCCACACGCGCTAATTCAGATGCGACAGTTTCAGAGTCCTGGTGGGAAATGTTCAATGACCCCGTACTCAATGATCTGCAACAAAAGCTATTGCTGGGCAATGAAAACCTGAAGTCAGCCGTCGCCCAGATCGCCAATGCCAAGGCCGTGCTCAAAGCCAGCCAGTCTGCATTGTGGCCTACAGTGTCACTGAATGCAGGCGGCACCCGCAGCGGCAACCCCGGTTCAGGCCAGAATGGCCGTACTACCAGCAATAGTTATTCACTCGCTGTCGATACTTCTTGGGAAATTGATTTATGGGGCAGGTTGTCCAAAGCCAGCGATGTGGCCAACGCCAGCCTGCAAGCCAGCCGTGATGACTATGATGCTGCACGCCTGTCTGCCCATGCAACGCTAGCACAAACCTATTTCGCCATGCGCGTGGCTGAGGCCCAGCAAGCCATATTGCAAAGAACCACCTCCTCCAATCAACGCAGCCTGGAGTTGACCGAGGCCAGATACCAGTCCGGAGTTGCAGGACAAAGCGATGTCTTGCAAGCCAAAATACAAGTGACAACCGGGCAAGTGCAATTAAAAGATGCCATAGCACAAAGGGCGCAACTCGAACATGCGATTGCCGTTCTGCTGGGTGTAACGCCAGCGGCCCTCAATATCAACAATACCGCCACCCTGCCTGCCGCGCCAGCCGTGCCAGTGCTGATCCCGGCAACCTTGTTGGAGCGTCGGCCCGATATTGCAGCGGCTGAACGCAAGCTGGTAGCAGCCTATGCCCAGATAGGCGTCAAGGATGCGGCCTTCTTCCCCGATATCAGTTTGTCGGCCAATGCCGGTTACCGCAGTTCTTCCCTGAGTAAATTAATCGATGCGCCTAACCTGGTCTGGTCGCTGGGGCCTTCGCTATTGCTGTCTATTTTTGATGGCGGTGCACGTCAGTTGGCCAGTGACCAGGCACGTGCAGCGGCAGATATCGCCGCCTCCACTTATCGCCAGACGGTACTGACCTCATTGCAGGAAGTGGAAGACAATCTGGTCGTGCTGGAACAGCTTGATGCAGAGTTGCAATTGCAGACAGAAGCCTTGCAAGCCGCCCAGCGCAACCTTGAAATCACGCAGGAACAATACAAGGCAGGTACCGTCAGTTACCTGAATGTAGTCACATCACAGAATGCTGCCTTGTCGAGCGAATCCAATTTGCTGTCAATCCGCAACCGCCAGCTTGCAGCTACTAATATCTTGTTGAAAAATATCGGTGGTCGCTGGCAAAAATGATACGTCAGGCTCTTAAATTGGTCTTAAGAAAATCAAGAGTGCGCTGCCATGCCAGCGTTGCAGCAGCCTGGTCATAACGTGGCGTTGTGTCATTATTAAAACCATGCTGGGCACCGGCATAAACAAAAGCCTGGTATTTGACTCCAGCCTTATTCAGTGCAGCCTCATACTTTGGCCATCCGGCATTGACACGTTCATCGACCCCGGCGTAATGGATGAGTAGAGGGGCTTTGATTTTTGCGGCATCCTCCTCTGTTGGTTGTCCACCATAGAAAGGGACAGCACCAGCAAGATCGGGAATTCTGGTCGCGAGGAAATTGGAAATACTACCGCCATAGCAAAAACCAACGACACCAACCTTGCCATTCCCTTCTGGCAGTTTTTTCAGGATAGCTGCGGCCTCTATAAAATCAGCACGTGTCCTGGTCTGATCAAGTTTGGGGAAGAGTTCGCGGGCTTTTTCTTCATCACCGGGGTAACCGCCCAAGGGTGCCAAAGCATCTGGCGCAAAGGCGATAAAGCCTTCCAGTGCCAGACGGCGGGCGATGTCTTCTATGTGCGGGTTCAAGCCACGGTTTTCATGCACGACCAGCACCGTAGGCAATTTGCCTTTCGCATCTGTTGGCGTGACAAGATACGCGCGCAAAGTGCCATAACCCTGTGGCGAAGGATATTCAACATAGCGCGCCTGTATGCGCGCATCCGTCTTGGGTACTTGTTGTGCTTGGGCAAAATTGGGGCTTAACTGCTGGAGCAATACCTCTGCTGTTACCGCACCTACGGCAAACTTACTGGCTGACTGCAGAAAACCGCGCCTGTCGATTTGTCCATGGACATACTGGTCAAACAGTTGCAATACTTCTAGCTTGAAATCATCTGAGGTTTGACGGGCCATCTCATTCTCCTGAGTGATATTAATTTTGTCGGGCTTACTTGAATAGGGGCAACTGGCATGGCAGTCAGAACCTGACGTGACTATGTTAACAGTCGCTAAAGCCTTTTCATCATATTACTGATTTCACATCGACGCATTGGCATCTTTTCCATTGCTGCATATTGTATAGCCACTTCGAGCTCATTTTTAGCAATATGCCAAGTGAACTCACACAGCACCAAGATCAAACTTTAAACTGCAGAACACCTGTCATCGGCAAATACGGCCAGCGGTGAAACCGCACTCCATTTCTTTCTCAAGAAAACTCTTGCCAATTCAAATGCTTGAGATCATTTCGGTAATCTTTGATCTTCTGCCGAAATTCCAGAAAAAGTTGCGCGTTTATTAAATTCAATTACAATACTAGCAATTACTTACTTTCAATCATCTTTTTTTGGATTTCATCCATGCTTTCCCTACGTGTTTTTCTCCTGATTTCTCTTAGCCTCACGGCACAGGCAAGCAGTGCGCAGGATTGGGTACTCGCGGTCAATGAAGGTGTGACCTATCAGGATGGCAGCCCCATCTCTGAACGTTATAAGCCGCTGGTGGATTTGCTGGAGAAAGAACTCAAGCATGTGGTCAAGGTACAAGCTGTGGACAGATACAGCAATTTTGAAGCAGGTCTGGATGCTGAGCGTTATGACCTGGTATTCATTCACCCTGCCCATATAGGCCTGCGCGCAGTCAAGAGCGGCAAGTATGTCGGTCTGGTCAGCGCCAAAGACTATACTGACTATCGTGCCCGTGTGTTCGTCAAGAAAGATTCTGCAGTAAAAACCATTGCTGACCTGCGCGACAAAAAAATTGGGGTGCCATCGTTGGAATCCATCACGACTGTCATGTTCACCGCCAACCTGACTGAACTGGGCTTTCGTGACCCGGCTTCACGTTTTAGCGCTACCCGTTTCCAGGATGCCGTGCCTTTCATGGTGGAAAATGGCTTCGTTGAAGCTGGTGTCACTGGTTCAGGAGCAGTCGCCAAGGACTGGGTGGCCAAGGGTGGACGTGTGATAGGCGAAACCAAGCCTGTCCCTATCAAGCAATTCCTGGCATCAAGAAGATTGACGAATGAGCAGCGTGAAAAAGTACAAAACCTGTTGCTCAAGCTTAGTGAAAATGATGCTGGTAAAGCAGCCTTGAAAGGCATCAACATGAAAGGCTTTGTACCTTGGGACAGTGCCGTGATGGCAGATGCCACCAAACGACTTGGCCTGTAAATAAATGGACACAAGCAAAAGGGGCGCTGATCAGATCTGCGCCCCTTTTGCTTATGCATCCAAACTACTTTTTACAGACCCAGCTTGGCCGCCAGACCTATGCGCTGCAATTTTCCGGTCGCGCCCTTGGGTATTTCTTCCAGAAATAAAATCTTGCGCGGTATCTTGAAATCCGCCAGACGCACAGCGGCAAATTCACGCAATTCTTTTTCTGTGGCGCTTGTGCCTTCACGCAGTACTACGGCAGCACCGACTTCTTCACCCAGTTTTTCATGGGGGATGCCAAAGGTGACGACTTGCTGTACCGCAGGATGATCCATGAGGATTTCATCAACCTCACGCGGAGAAATTTTTTCACCGCCACGGCTGATGATTTCCTTGAGACGGCCAGTGATGCTGAGATAACCATCCACATCCATGATGCCCTGATCACCGGTACGGAACCAGCCATTGGTGAAGGCTTCTGCGTTGGCTTTGGGATTATTTTCATAGCCTGCCGTCACATTCGGGCCACGGATAACGATTTCACCTGTCAGGCCACGTTCCAGCAAATTGCCTTCTGTATCCATGATGGCGACTTCAGGGCCGGCGGCAATGCCGACTGAACCGGGTATGCGCCTGGCGGGTGGCAGCGGGTTACTGGCCATCTGGTGCGCTGCCTCAGTCATGCCATAGGCTTCAATCAAAGGCGTCTTGAAAGCAGCTTCAAGCTCGCTGATAACTTGCGGTGGCATCGAAGATGATGACGAACGTATGAAGCGCAAGGGATTCGCCGCAATCACCTCATGATTTTGTGCTGCCCGCGCAACGATGGTCTGGTGCATGGTCGGTACGGCGGTGTACCAGGTAGGCTTGGCCTCAGTCATCCAGCCAAAAAATTTGAGAGCATTAAAACCTGGCGTGCAAAAAATACTGCTGCCAGCGGACAAGGGAGCCAGCAAACCGGCGATCAGGCCGTGGATATGGAACAGCGGCATGATATTGAGGCCACGGTCAGCCGCAGTCAATTGCAGGTTGTCACGCACATTGCAGCCAGAGGCGCAGATGTTGATGTTCGACAGTGGCACGATCTTGGGACGCGAGGTGGTGCCTGAAGTATGCAATATAAGGCCTATATCTTCAGGCGCAGCGGGGCCAGGTGTAAAGGATGCACTGGCAGCTTGCGGATTGACCTGGGTCAGTGTGAATGCACCCGCGCCTTCTTCACTGGGTGTCAGTTCCAGTACCTGTATCTTCAGCTTGTCGGCGATGGCCAGTGCAGGTGAAGTACTCCCCTTCTCTACCACCAGCGCTTTGGCGTGCAGGTCAGACAGATAGAATTCAAATTCATCCGCACGATAGACAGGATTCAGCGGTGCAGCCGTAGCAGCAGCAGCGATGCAGACAAAGGCGCTGGCCATTTCAGGACCATTTGGCAAGACGATGGCAACCCTGTCCTGGCGGCCTATGCCAAAGCTGTTCAGCGCAGCCAGGGTCTTTTGCTGGTTGGCGCGCAGGCCTTGGTAAGTCAGGGGTCTGGCACCTGGTGCCTGCAATGCGATGGCATCGTCAGCGCCGACGGCGAGTAGTTCGACGAGTGTAGTAAATCTTTGCATGATTGCTTTCTATAATAAAAAGTAAATCCTTTGATGCAGTACAGTTCCGTCGCTTACTTCTTTTGCTTACGGGCTACTGCTTATTAACTATTGAATGCGCAGTTTGCCATTTTGTTCTTGTACCGTACGTGCCAGCAGCGCAGTCAATGCATACACTGCTTCTATATTCGGCGTAGGCGTATCAGTGATCTTGCCCATTTCTATGACAGTACCCACCAGCGCCTCAAGTTCTATGGGGCGGCCAGCTTCAATATCCTGCAACATGGAAGTCTTGTGTTTGCCCACAGCGGCAGCACCAGCGATACGCTTGTCTATGCTGACCTTGAAATTCACTCCCAGCTTTTCGCCTATCGCCTGGCCTTCACGCATCATGCGCGCGACCAGTTCACGTACAGGTGCAAATTCGCAGATATCTACCAGTGTGGCATGCGTCAATGCACTGATGGGATTGAAGCTCAGGTTACCCCAGAGCTTGAGCCAGATTTCTGAACGGATGTCGGACGAGATCGGCGTCTTGAAACCAGCCTGGCGCAAGGCGTCCGCCAGCTCACGTATGCGTGGCGTATCGCTGCCATCAATTTCACCGAGTGAAAAGCGGTTACCTTCTATGTGCTTGATGACGCCAGGCGCAATGATTTCACAAGCAGGGTAAATGATGCAGCCTATGACTTTGTCGATGTCTATGTGGGCAGTTACCACACCACCAGGATCCACTGCTTCTACCCTGCGCCCTTCGTAGTCACCGCCATGTTTTTGGAAATACCACCAGGGCACACCGTTCTGCGCTGTCACGACGATGGATTCTGGCCCCAGCAAGGCAGGTATGTCGGCAGCCACTGCCGCAACCTGGTGCGCCTTCATGCCAAGGATGACGACATCCTGCAGCGGCAAATCGGCAATACGGTCAGTAGCGAAGATATTTGCCACATGTTCGCTGCCATCATCCATGATCAGTTTCATGCCATTTTCACGCACGGCCTGCAAGTTGACACCGCGTATCACCACACTGACCTCATGCCCAGCCTGCGCAAGTTTTACTGCTAGGAAGCCGCCAATCGCACCTGCACCCACTACCGCTATCTTCATATATTTTTTTCCTCAAGACTGTCAAAACTGTTCCGCAAACTGCCTATGCCATCTATCACAATTTCTACCACCTGGCCGCTACGCAGGGGGCCTGCGCCTGTCGAAGTACCACAGGCAATGACATCGCCCGCAAACAATGTCATCTCGCGTGAAATCATGCTGACGATCTGTGCCGGGGTAAAGATCATATCGCGGCAGGAATAATTTTGCCGCTCCTTGCCGTTTAACAATGTCTTGACCGTCAACGTTTGTGCGTCCAGCCCGGTAGCAATCACAGGCCCGAACACGCCAAAGCTGTCGCAACTCTTGGCCCTGCACCACTGAGCGAAGCTGGCATCACGTTGCAATAATTCTAATGCTGTCACATCATTGACACAGGTGTAGCCGAAAATACTGGCAGAGGCCACCTCCTCACTCACGTTGCAGCAAGTCTTGCCGATGACGATGCCAAGTTCACCTTCGTACAGGATTTTGCCTTCATATGCGGCGGGGCGTTTGATGATGCCATCGTGCGGCAGGTAGGAGTTGGAAGTCTTGATGAAGTACAAAGGTTCGGCAGGAATGGCCTGTCCCAGTTTGTCTGCCAGCTCGTGGTAATTATTCCACAGACCTATCATTTTTGAGGCCTGGCTGGGCGTGAGTAGGCGCACTTCACTCAGTGCCAGCGTCTGACCAGTGGGTATGGGATTCGTAAATAAATCTCCTTCGCAGACGGTGATGATGCCAGCTTCAAGGCTACCAAAGCCAGACTGATTTTCATGCTCAAAGCGTAACCAATGTGTCATATCGATAGGGTAGGGAGCGGATTTAAATTCTTAACAAATAAGCATATACTAAAGGTATTTTTGTTAAATAGCTTTAAATGCCTTATGATAGTCTAGTCGAATCGGCTAGCAAATTCGACAAAATTTTTTGCGTATGATTCTGTATCTCCAGTGTGACCCAGCATTGATTCCATTTACCTCTCAGATTTTGATTAAAGGACAGGCGCATGACTCCGGAAATATCCCTCAAGCCAGAACTACCTCTGGTAGCAACCGCCTCGCAGTATCGCTGGCTACAATTATTGCTAGGCATTATCTGCATGGCGATGATCGCCAATCTGCAATACGGCTGGACCTTGTTTGTCGATCCGCTCGATCAAAAATACCATTGGGGTCGCAAAGCCATACAGGTTGCTTTTTTCATCTTTGTGCTGACAGAAACCTGGCTGGTGCCGGTAGAAGGCTACCTGGTTGATAAATTCGGTCCCCGCCCTGTCGTGATGGTCGGTGGTTTGCTTATCGGCGTGGCCTGGATCATGAACTCCTATGCTGATTCCCTGACGATACTGTATCTCGCTGCAGCAATCGGCGGTATTGGCGCCGGTGCAGTGTATGGTACCTGTGTCGGCAATGCGCTCAAATGGTTCCCTGACCGCCGCGGGCTGGCAGCCGGCCTGACCGCCGCCGGATTTGGCATGGGGTCGGCGCTGACCATCATCCCTATTTCAGCCATGATCAAAAACACCGGCTATGAATCAGCCTTCCTGTATTTTGGTCTGGGCCAGGGCCTGGTGGTATTCTTGCTGTCCTTCTTGTTGAGCACGCCAAAGACTGCTCCGACTACCGCAGCACCAGCAGCACGTGTCAGCCAGACCAAGGTAGATTTCACCTGGAAGCAAATGATCAAGACACCAGTGTTCTGGGTCATGTATTTGATGTTCGTCATGATGGCTGCTGGCGGCCTGGTCGCAACTGCTCAACTGGCCCCTATTGCCAAGGATTTCAAAATTGCTGAAATTCCTGTATCGCTGATCGGCTTTACCTTGCCGGCCCTGACCTTTGCCCTGTCCCTGGACCGTATTTTCAACGGCATCACCCGCCCTTTCTTTGGCTGGGTGTCCGATAATATCGGTCGTGAAAACACCATGTTTATCGCTTTTGCGATGGAAGCAGTAGGCATCTTCGCACTGAGCATCTTTGGTAAGGACCCCGTCCTTTTCGTTTTGCTGACTGGTCTGGTATTTTTTGGCTGGGGCGAAATCTATAGTCTCTTCCCCTCCACTTGCGGCGACACCTTTGGCAGTAAATTTGCCGCAACCAATGCCGGTCTGCTCTATACCGCCAAGGGTACTGCGTCCTTGCTGGTGCCACTGTCTGTGTATGTAGTAGAAGCCTATAAAGGCTGGCACGAAGTGTTTTATATAGCCGCAGGCTTGAATGCCCTGGCCGCCATTATGGCGCTGGCCGTACTCAAACCCATGCGTGCACGCATGCGTAATTTGCAGTAAGCGCTAATAATTTACGGATAGTTTAAAGAAGCCGTGGTAACCGTGGTCAAGCAAAACCACTATTACTGCGGTTTTTTTACGCCTGTAATCTGTATTAAGATGGATGGCAGAATTACAGGCACCTCATTTTCTCTTACATCATTTTCAGATAAAACTGGTATGTAAAGCGGGAGCAACATATTAAGATTTAATTTTAGTTCTCTTGCTTATCCCCATGAAACAGGTAATTGCATCCCGTCTTATTTACGCCTGTGCAGATTGGAATGTACCTGGGCAGATAAATGCAGAACTATTAAAAAAATTCCCGTCTTTGCTCCATCTGGAGGATGAGTTGAATGCATCAAAGAGTAGAGGTCCTGCGCTAACTCATTTGCAACGCTATGCACAATTCCTGCGTGGTGTTGAGATTAACTCTTCTTTTTACCGCCCGCATCAAGCTGTTACCTATGCGCGTTGGCGCGACAGTGTTCCTGATGAATTTCGCTTTTCAGTCAAGCTCCCAAAAGCCATCTCCCATATTCTGCGTTTAAAAAATTGCGATGTGGAGTTGAAGAAATTCGTGATGGAAGCTGCACACCTCAATGAGAAATTGGGATGCCTGTTAATACAACTTCCTCCCAGTCTGTCTTTTGATTACCACGTCGCGCAAAGATTTTTTGGCTTGCTGAAGCAACTCAGTCATGCCCCGCTTGCGCTGGAACCACGTCATGCCACCTGGTTCGAGGCTGCAGTATTTGATCTGTTGTTTGGAAATGATATCTGCCTGGTGGCGGCCGATCCGGGGATTGCCGGCTATGAAGGACTGCAGGAAGATTTCCCACTGACTTCATCCATTGCGTATTTGAGATTGCATGGCAGCCCACATATGTACCGTTCCAGTTATGAACCGGCATATCTGGACAAGCTGGCGCTACGCATTGCCGCCTTATCGGCACATTGCAAACATATCTGGTGCGTGTTCGATAATACGTCAGAGGGGGCGGCGTTTCCAAATGCCATTACTTTGCAGCGGCAGCAAACTTAGTTGCAAGTTAGCTTAAAACCACATCACTGCGGCTATAACAAGGCATTAAGCTTGGCAATATCCAGCGGCTTGACAAAGTGCTCGTCAAAACCGTGCTCAGCCGCACGGCGGCGGTCTTCGCTTTGGCCATAGCCAGTTACCGCAAACAGGCGCAATGATGAGCCGCCGGGTAATTGGCGCAGGCGTTGAGCAAGTTCATAACCATCCATGCCAGGCAGGCCGATATCGAGCAAACACACTTCTGGCTGAAATACAGGTGCCAGTTGCAAGGCAGCCGGGCCGTTCAGCACGACCTTCACTCTGTGCCCCTGCATTTCCAGTACATCCTGCAATACCCGCGCGGCATCTTCGTTATCATCGACTATCAATATACTCAAGCCCTTGTGATTGACGATTTCTATCTCAACGCCCGGTGCTGATTTCACCTCGGTCGCGCTTGATTCCAATTGTTCATAAGCCGGCAAACGCAGTGTGAATGTGCTACCCATGCCCAGGCCCTCGCTATGCGCCTCGACACTGCCACCATGGAGTGACATCATGCTGCGCGCAATCGCCAGCCCCAACCCCAATCCGCCTTGCGACCGGCTCAGGGCCTGACGTTCCTGCACAAACAAATCAAAAATAGTCGGCAAAGTGCTGGCACTGATACCTATGCCATTATCGCTGACTGTCAGTAACACCTGATTACCCTGACGCCATGCGGCAATACGCAACTGGCCTCCCTGCTCGGTATATTTGGCCGCATTGCTGAGCAAATTGGCGATGACCTGCCTCAATCGTACCGGATCTGCCTGCACGGGCAGGCCACTAGCGGCGACATCAACGCTGAGATGATGGAACTTGCCTTCGATCAGGGGGCTGATAGTTTCTATGGCATTGGCCACCACCTCGCCCAGCTCTATTACTTTCTTGCGTAATTCAATCTTGCCCTGGGTGACGCGCGAAACATCCAGCAAATCATCGACCAGTGCCACCAGATGCTGAACTTGCCGTTCTATCACGGCACGTTCTTTTTGGGCTACTTCTACACCACGCAGGCGCATCAATTGCAAGGCGGTGACTATGGGCGCCAGAGGGTTGCGCAATTCGTGACCCAGCATGGCCAGAAATTCATCCTTGGCAAGATTGGCAGTTTCTGCCGCCCGCTTGGCGCTGGTCAACTCGGTCACCTCGAATACGACAGCTGCTACACCTTCTATGCTGCCATCCTCAGAGCACAGTGGCTGATAAACAAAATCAAAATAACATTCAACTTGCTGCGGCGGACTGCCGCGCACAAGCTCAACCCGTACTGAGCGCCCCATATAGGGAACACCAGTAGAATAGACTCCGTCCAGCAAGTCGAATATTTGCTGCCCTTCCAGTTCGGGAAATGCCTGCCGTATCGACAGCCCCGTCAATTTGCGGTGACCCACCAGTTCCAAGTAGCGTTCATTCGCGAGTTCAAACACATGCAGCGGTCCTCTCAAAATAGCAATGGCGACAGGTGCCTGGCTGAAAATAGTCTGCATGCGCCGCGTTGCGCTTTTCTCTATGGTGCGCACGCGTTGACGCATTAACAGTGCATCTATCCTTGCCAGCAATTCACGGCCAGAAAATGGCTTGACCAGGTAATCATTGGCACCAGCCTGCAAACCTTCCAGACGTGCCTCTTCGCCCGCACGGGCAGACAGCAGCAGCACCGGTAATTCATGTGTAACAGGGTCAGAACGCAAAGCTGCCAGCAAACCAAAACCATCCATTTGCGGCATCATGACGTCAGAGACAATCAGGTCTGGCATCTGTTGTTTTATTGCGGCCAGTGCTTCTACGCCGTTGGCAACAACCTCAATCTGCCAGCGCGGCTTCAATAAACGGCTCAGATAATCGCGCATGTCAGTATTGTCATCGACAATCAATACACGCTCGGATGACGCCGGAACTGGCATTGCCTCTGGCTCAGGCAATACTGGCTGCAAGGGCACACCTATCCAGCCGGCAGCCTCAGCTACATAAGCCATGGTAGTTGCTAGGCTGGCGCTGCCCTGCCGCGACTGGCGTATCTGTGAGGCATCAAGATGAGAGCTGCCCATAGGCAGGCTGATATGGAAGCGGCTACCGCGACCAGGCTCACTCTCAACCCAAATCGCACCACCCTGTAGTGCCACCAGGTCATGCACCAGTGCCAGGCCTATGCCCGAACCCTCATGCGTGCGCGAACGGGCGCTTTCTATCCGGTGAAAGCGTTCAAACAAGCGGGGTAGCTGATCTGCCGCGATACCTATACCAGTATCTGCAATAGTCACGGTGACTGTGCCCTGGTCCGGCGCTGCCTGCATGCTCACCGTGATCTGACCTTCAAAAGTGAATTTGAAAGCATTCGAGAGCAAATTGAGGATAATCTTTTCCCACATCGCGACATCAACATAGACCGGGGATGGCAATGGTGTGCAATCTACGGTCAGTTGCATGCCGGTACTCTCCACCGTCGAACGAAAGCTGCTGGCCAGGTCGGTCGTGAGTGCTGCCAGATCAGTAGGCTCGAAAGCGGCCTGGGCACGGCCTGCCTGCACCCGTGAAAATTCAAGCAGGGTATTCACCAGTTTTTGCAGCCTTACCGCATTGCGCTGCATCAGTTCAAGACGCTGGCGCTGGGCCGCTGGCAGGGTGTCTGCCTCTTCCAGCGCCTCTTCCAGCGGTGCCAGCATCAAGGTTAGTGGCGTACGGAATTCATGGCTGACGTTGCTGAAAAACTGTGTCTTGGCCTGATCAATCTCTGCCAGCATATCCAGCCGCAAGCGTTCTTCCTCGGCAGCCCTGGCATTCTGAAGTGCATTACCACACTGCGTGGCAACCAGATCAAAGAAACTGCGGTAATCATGATCCAGTTTGCGCACGGGGCTGATACCAAGTACCAGTACACCGACTGTCGCACCAGAAGCAAGCAGCGGCAATATCAATGCCTGACGCACTGGCTGTCCTGCAAGGCCAGTTGGCATAGCCGACCAGGCAGGCAACTCAAGCTTATTCGATGCTCCTTCGACCATGCTGGCCGAAATAGCGCGTTCAAGCATGAGCGAAAGGGAGACTTTGCCAACGGTAGCATCGCCACCTTCCCCTGAATCAGGAGCAATAATGGCAGGAACATCTTCAACAGTGATCCCGGTTGCCTGCCAGAGTTGCAGCCCCGTGGCTACTGCTTGCTGCCCTGCCGTTTGATGATTCAGGTACAACAGTGCAAACGGGATATCGTCTGGATTGCCCGCCAGGACCGCGATAACGCTGTCCGCAGCAGCACGCACGGTTTTTTCCAGCAAGGACCTAGCGGCCATTTCTGACAGCGTCCGCAAACGGCGCGCATTCAAGTGTTTTGCTGTGACATCAAGATTGGGACAAAAAAGGCCAGCGACATTGCCTGACTCGTCACGGATAGGACTATACGAAAAAGAGAAAAAATTCTCTTCCAGAAAATCGCCACGGTTCATGAACAAGCGCACACTATCTGCATTGGTGGCTTCACCCAAATCAAACACACGATTGGCCAACGGGCCGCAAATATCCCATATTTCTGACCAAATTTCTGCCGCTGGCAGGCCCAGTGCCTGTGGGTGCTTGGCCAGACTTAGCACGTCGATATAGGCATCGTTGTAGAGAAAGGTGATGTCCTCTCCCCATCCTATCCACATGGGCTGGCGTGAACTCAATATAAGGCTGACAGCTGTCTTCAAACTTTGCGGCCAGCCAGAAATTGGGCCCAGTGATGTTGTTGACCAGTCACGCGCTGCAATCAGGCTACCTAACTGACCTGGGGCACTGAGAAATTTATGCTCTTCAAGGGTGGTGGCAATTTGATCGCTGTTCATGGCCAAAAGCTGCGTAAATGATAATTTATACAGGATATCATTTTTTAATGATTTTTCTCACCGCCCCTCTGCCCTGCTTATGACCTGCTTAAAATGTAAAACCCCAAATAAAATGTGGCTATAAAAAGCAAAACTACAGAGAACCGCCAATCGCCAACGCAAAGTCCTTGATAAGAAATACAAGCCTTCGCCACATGATTTTTCTTGCTACAAATAAGCAGTTGTCGTTATTTTCAAACAGGTACTAAAACACTTGCGACTCGACAACAATAGGCGGAACGTTTAACCAGGGAATGTCTGCGCATCCTGACCTCGCAACGGCTTCCAAGTCTGACTTGTGAAGTCAGGGAATTTGTACATTTATGTGTGAAATTTCAACGTAGAAAACTGAGCTCCTTATCCATTGCTTATTGCTCAATTTCAATAATCACTTTCAGTGCGTGGGTGTCTGCAGCATGTGCAAATGTGTCATAGGCGTCCAGGATGTGATCGAGACTGAAGCGATGTGTGATCAATAGCTGCGGGTCGATTTTTTTGGATGTCACTGATTTAAGCAACATTGGCGTGCTGACTGCATCGACCAGGCGGGTGGTAATTGTAATATTTCGATCCCACAGGTTTTCCAGATGTAAATCAACTTTTGTCCCATGTACACCGATATTGGCAATCGTTCCACCCGCGCCAATAATTTGCTCGCACAGCTCAAAGGTCGCAGGAATACCCACGGCTTCAATAGCAGTATCCACTCCCCGACCCTGGGTCAGTGTCATGACGGCTTCTGCTGCCTTGCCGTTGGCACTGTTAAAAGTGTTTGTCGCACCAAATTTGCGGGCGACTGCAAGACGATTATCGTCAAGATCAAGTACGATGATTTCAGCAGGAGAATAAAACTGCGCTGTCAGCAATGCAGCAAGGCCAATCGGCCCGGCACCGACTATGGCTATGGTGCTACCGGGTTGTACTTTGCCATTCAAGACACCGCATTCAAATCCTGTAGGCAGGATATCGCTGAGCATGACCAGTGCTTCTTCATCTGCTCCCGCTGGGATGGGATAAAGGCTGGTATCGGCGTATGGAATACGGACAAACTCAGCCTGCGTACCGTCTATCGTGTTTCCAAGTATCCAGCCGCCAGTAGTACAATGCGAGAACATCTGTTTCCGGCAAAATTCACATTTCCCGCAGGCGCTGATACAGGATATCAACACATGGTCGCCAATTTTAAAATTGCTGACAGCCGCGCCTGTTGATTCAATAACTCCTACGCCTTCATGACCGAGGATGCGTCCAGGTTGGCAACTGGGGACATCGCCTTTTAATATATGCAAATCAGTACCACAGATCGTTGTTTTGCTTAGTCTTACTATCGCATCTGTCGGTGCCATGATTTCTGGCTTTGCGCGGTTTTCAAGGGATTTTTTCCCGGGGCCTTGATAAACAAAAGCTTTCATGAGCTATCTTTCAATGGTGAGTGCAGTGGACGATTGGGCTAGTGGATGACCGGATGATTACTGGAAAACAGATCATGCAGTAGCGAGATAAAGGGACGTGGAGCATTAACGAACATCTCATCATTACAAGAGAGTAAACATTTAACTGTTCGGTACAGCGCATAGATGGAAAATGAAATGCACATGGGTTAGGTTCGCTGCCAAACAGACCACATCATGCGATAAGCGCAATGTGTAAAAGAGTATTGCCTTATCTGAAAATCATACACACCCCATATATATACATACGCCAGCCAAAGCCATTGATATAGATCAAGCAAGCGATTCTTGAATGAGGTTTTAATTGTTCAGAAGTAGTTGAGCAGTTTTTCAACTTCACCGGTTCTTTTCTGGCAAGACTGAAATAAGCTGCATGATTCAGCACAGAAATTGAGAGGTTAAGATGTCATCCACAAGGCAGCAAACAATTGCAGTCAAGGCGCACAAAGTGAAACTGCGTCGTCACATGAAACTGGAGCCTGCCGCTCGTGCAATACTGGAAAACTGTCTCGAACAAATCCGGGACAATCATGCGGCAATCAAGACCGGGACAGATCCTGATTGCGTTCGCCAAATGCATGTAGGCCTGCGTCGTCTAGACTCAGCATTAAAAATCTTTGATCATTCAGTTAGCGTTCCTGAGAAATTACAAGCAGAGCTGGACTACTTATCGAAAAAATTAGGCGTTGCACGCGATTGGCAGGTATTTTCTTGCTCCACCCTCGTCGCAATCGAAGCCACCGCTCCGAAAGAGGCACAGCTATCACGCTTGCAACAGGCCGCTTTGCTTATCGCAGCCAAAAAGCAAAAAAGAATTTATACCGTACTGAAGAATAGTCGTTCAGAGCGCCTGATGTCTGTTTTATTTACGTGGCTTGAGAAGTCGGCATTAATTGAAATAGATAAGTCTCTGAAGAATAAGCATTCCAATACAAAATTAGTTTCATTTGCGCAGAAAGTTTTATTTCATCAGCATAAAAATTTACTCAAGCGTGGCAAGAATTTATTTAAAGCAGAAGCTGGTGCAGATCCACGGACAAATCATCAATGTAGAATTGCCATCAAGAATGCTCGTTATACATGCAAGTTTTTAGAGAATTTATTTGATCAAAAAGATATCAATGTCTATATCAATTCTTTAAGCACCCTGCAGGATATTTTGGGCAATATCAATGACGGCGTAGTTGCGGGTAGATTACTTCAGGATATAGATCAAGGTATAGCTGAGCGTCAGGATAATCATACAGCGGCCATCAATTTCTCCCTGGCTTACCTGCTGTCTCAGGATCAATTGCAAAAGCAGAAACTGCGCTCAACCTGGAAGAAATTTAAGGATATCCATTTGCCAGAACCTAAATAAACACAACTGCAAGCGGATAAAGGTATATCAATCTGTAAAGTTTCTGCTACAGCGCTTTAGTCACCCCGCCGCAGTTCCACCATGACTGCGTTCTGGATATTTTCCATAGTTTTGTCTTTCTGCATTTTTTGCAGAACAGCCGTCAACCCCGGCACTAGCGCCTCATGCTTCTTGTTGAGATAATGAAAGACAGGAAAGGTAGCCAAGGGCGGCATCAATATCGTGACATCGGTTTGTTTCATCTCAGCCAAGGCCGCGAGGCCAGATATGCGGTTTGCTACAACTATGTCTGAACGGCCCAGCAACATTTTTTGAAATGCCTGACGTACAGTAGGCGCTGCTTCCAGCTTCATTCCTACCGTGTTTTGTTCGATAATTTTAATGCCCCGGACAAAACCTATCGTATAGGGCCGCAAGCTCTCCCAGCTGTTGACAAGAAAATGAGTGCCGTTGGTAAAAATGACAATTTCATACGTCAACAATGGCACTGGCACGATAACCAGATTGGGATAATCTCTTTCCATCCCCAGCTTACGGTACAACTCGCCGTCCATTTCTCCGTTGTTTGCACTACGCAAGGAACGCTCGCCGGGTAAATAATGGACATTCAAATGCCAGCCCAGTTTGTGGTAAGCGGTGTCAATAATTTTTTCAACGATGAGCGTAGCAGGGTCTTTTTCGATAAGAGTAGAAATTTGCAGAGTCTTGATTTCTTGCGCCATGACATTAAACGACATAAGCCCTGGCAAAGATACAAGTTGCAATAATGTTCGCCGCCGCATATCCACTCCTGTTATTCCAGGGATCCTCTGTCCCTTTGTACAGCATAAATTACTTTTGATCAAAGGCATAGATTTCATGCATAGGTAATGACAATGCATGCCATCAGGAACTGAATTCAATTACCTCTGGTGAACAATGCCGCGGGTTCCTTTGGATAAAGCACTAATAACTTTCTAGTTTGAATCTAACTTCATATCGCTACGAAAAAATTCGTAATTATTCCGGCCTGCAGTTTTCGCACGGTACATGGCGGTGTCCGCATTTTTTATCAAGGTTTCTGCATCCTCGCCATCTCCCGGATAAAGGCTGATACCGATGCTCGCCTTTGCATATAAGTTTTTTTGCTCATGCTGAATTGGGAGAAGTAATGCTGTCCGTATTTTTTCTGCAATCAGCGCGGCATCTTCTGCATACTTGCCCCCGACTAAAAGAATGACGAACTCATCACCGCCATAGCGGCTGACGGTATCAGAACTACGGACACAATCACCGAGACGCTGGGACACAGATTGCAATAATGCGTCGCCGCTGGCATGTCCCATTGAATCATTGATGTGCTTGAAATTATCGAGATCCAGAAACAATACAGCAAGTCGTGTATCGTTTCTCTTGGCCAGATGAATTGCCTGCGCTATGCGGTCACTGAGCAGAGTGCGATTAGGTAAATTAGTGAGGGCATCATGTTGCGCCAGGTGGGTCATTTTGACAGTCACCGCCTGGGCGACACTGACATCGTGGAACACAATGACCGCGCCAGCAAGTTTGCCATCATAGTCATGAATAGGTGAAGCAGAATCTTCGATGTGGACTTCAGTACCGTCTTTGCGTATCAGCAGCGTGTTTGCAGGCAAATCTACAATTTCATTTTTCTTCAAAACAAGTTCCACGGTATTGATTTGTACTTGCCGCGTTTTACCATTAATTGTTTTAAAAACTTTTTCTATCTGGTGCCCATGTGCATCTGCCTTACCCCATCCGGTGAGCTCTTCCGCGGCGTCATTGAGATAATCAATTTGCCCATTGTTATTTGTGCATATGATCGCGTCAGCGATTGAATTCAATACGATTTCAGCCCTTGCCTGTTCCTGGTGAAGTTGTTTTTCTACATTTTTGCGCAGAATGATATTTTGTAATGATTGAGGAACCAGGCTGTTGACAAAATAGCCCTTTGACAAATATCCTTGCGCGCCAAGTTGAACCGCTTCAATGGCAACGGCCTCTTCTTCCTGTGCACTCAGGGTCATGATTGGTATAGTGGGGAAAGCTGCAAATATATCTTTAAAAGTATTAATTCCCTGGCTGTCAGCCAGTGACAAGTCCACCAAAATCAAATCGATATCAGCTTTTTGCAGTCGTAACAAGCCAGCATCAAGCCTGCTCAGGCATTCGGTAAGAAACGGACCATCTCTTGAGTGCCTGAGTGCATCCTCCAATATCTTTGCATCACCAGAATTATTGGTAAGGATAAGAATACGATATTCCATAGAACCTACTTTTCTAACGATAAAAATGGATGCTCTCAAAAAAGATATGAACAACTAACCTGGCTTTGTATTGGCTCTATATTGGCTCGATATTGCTATATGGCAGGCTTGCCATTCCCCCATATAAAGAACGCGACTTCAAGATATATATTCACCAGACTGAATTGTCCGGCGCGGCAAATCTATGATGAACAGGCAACCATGACCTGGCGCACTCTCGACTGTGAGCAAGCCTCCGTTTGCTTCTACACTACGTCTGGCAATCGATAGCCCTAAACCCAACCCGCTCTTGTTCACACCGCTCTGGGTGAATGGCAAAAAAATTTCGCGCGCAGCCTCTTCGCTCATGCCAGGGCCGTTGTCCTGAACCTTGATCTGTATTCGTTCAGCAGTTGCATCAACGCTGAGTGTGACGAGACCATCTTTGCCACTGAATTTAAAAGCATTCTGCAACAAATTGCCAAGCGCCGAAAACAGCAAGTCTTTGTCAACATCAACCAGCAGTATTGAGGAAGTTTGCTCAACGTGAAATCTGCAATGCAGCATTTCGGCTTCCAGCGAAGCTGAATACTTCACCTCACCGATAAAATTGGCAAGACCAAAAACAGCTCGGTGCAAGGTCATGCCAGGTCCGATACGGACTTCTGCAAGTGAGCGGTCAATCAGCCTGCGAAGCCCTACCAGGCTGCGGTCCAGAACGCCGCCGGTAGAACCCATCAATCCAACATGACCAGTCTTGATAGCAGCCAGCGCGAGCATTGCCGTGTTTAGATGATTACGTAATTCATGTGCGAAGAAACCCAGACGCTCATTTGTCTGCAACGCTTGTTCATCAGCGATAACCAGGTCACGATGCTCACTGAATGAAGTCACCGCATCAGCAATACCATTATCCAGACAACGATTGAGTGTGCGGAATTCGCTGATTTCAAATTTCTGCCCAAGATCCATAGAAAGATCAGATACCGCCTGGCAGACATCGCCATAATTATGGACAACTTCATTAATCGTATACCCAAGCGTCAAGAGTTCTGCGCCATGAATTGCCGCAGATACACCAATTTCCGCATGACGACCAGGATCGCCAGAGGCAGAGCCAGACACAGCCATGGCTATCGCTGCCTCCCCTTTGCTTTCAGCTTGCAGGGTGCGTATCAGCTGGTTCAGGAACATGGGGACACCTTGCTCCATTTGCTGCGTGTTTGGTGGTGTTCTGTTCGGACGGCTTGCAACTTTTTCGCGGCAACGTCGCTCAAGTTCGGTCCGGTTGGCGATTAAAAAATCGTGCATCATGGAAGACCTCATAGGTTTCCCATGCCTGTCAATTGAAGGCCTGCGGCAGGTGCTGCCGTTTTGGGGATTTACATCAATACATATTGACGCATCCCATAATATTAGAGGGCTGATCTCAAAAGATCTGTGCGCTATCGCACTTATATCGCATTTTTTTGAGACAAAACCTGAGTCAGGCCGGCTTACTAGCCGACCTTCGCCACTACGTCATCACAACCCAGGTTTCAGTTAATTCCAGTTCTAAGACAAGAATTAGTGCGCCCGGCGCTCAACGGCAAGCTTAATTAAACTGACTAAAATCAGGCTTCCGTTTTTGGAAGAAAGCCGTGAATGCCTCTTTCGCTTCGGGTGCATTCAGCATGGCTGAGAAGTACTTGTTTTCTTCAGTCATTTTGGCGCTGATGGCAGCGGGTTGGCTGCCTTTCATCAGGCGTTTGGTCGCGCGTATGGAGGCGGCTGGCAGGGCCACCAGTTTGGCAGCCTGTTGCTGGGCGTAAGGCAACAGAGCTTCCAGTGGCAAGACTTTATTGACGAAGCCGATTTCAAAAGCTTCTGCGGCAGTGAAGGCTTCGCCGAGCATGAGTTTTTCTGCGGCGCGCTGATAGCCAACGATTTGCTGGAATATCATGCTGGAAGCAAATTCAGGGCACAGGCCAAGCTGGGTGAATGGCATCGACAATTTGGCGTTCTCGGCCAGGTAAATCATGTCGCAATGCATGAGCAGCGTGGTGCCTATGCCGACAGCTGCGCCGGAGACGGCGGCAATTACTGGTTTGCCAGACTCGTTCAACGCTTGCATGAATTGATAGACAGGCGGCACAGCGTCTGGCTCGGCCAGGCTGCGGGCGTTTTTCATGAAATCTTCAAGATCATTGCCGGCAGTGAAAATTTCTGGCTTGCCGGTGATCAGGATGGCGCGCACTGCCACATCAGTTTCTGCATCGCGCAGTGCATCGGCCATGGCCTGGTACATGGCCTGGGTGATGGCATTTTTCTTTTCCGGACGATTAAAGTTGATCGTCAAAATTCCGTTTTCTTTTTGGGTCAGGATATCCATTGTTGCAGTCTCTCTTTTTTATTGATCAGGTAGATTGTGGTGCAGTAGTCAGCCATTGTAAGGCTTGCTGCCAAAGTGTGTTGCGGAACTGAGGACGGAAAAAGCCAAAATGGCCTATGCGTCTGGCATCGACGTCTTTGGGATTGATATAACGGCGTTCAACCCTGGCATTGCTGTAGTAATCATGCATGCTGTCTATGCTGCGGCGACTCATCATTTCATCGTCGGTAAAGCTCATGCAGAGTATGGGCTTATGGATTTTATGGTGGCCCGTTTGCATGGGGCTACCATCTTTTTCCACAAAATATTCAGGGCTGCGGCACCAGCGTGACCATTGGTAAATCACGCCCTTGGGCAAGTCGCCGACCTTGCGCATTTTTTTACCAGGGAAATAACCCCAGATACGGGTATACAAAGGCACGAGGAAATACCACATGAGCCAGACAAAGCGCTTCAACTGCGGTGAATTATCGCGCCAGTAGCCGCTGCCGCAACCTACAGTCAGCATGCCATCAATGAGATGGTTGTCAGGTACAAGGCCTGGCAGTTGCCCGCCGAGCGAATGGCCGACGATGAGCAGGGGCAAATTGGGTTGCCACTCCTTGGCAGTTTTCAGGGCGGCATTTTAGTCACGCTCTGCCCAGACCAGGATGTCGGCATCAAAGCCACGTAATGAATGACGGTATTGCGCTGGGATGGATTCGCCCATGCCGCGGTAATCAAAACTCAGGACGGCAATGCCATTCTCTGCCAGAAATTCGGCAAAGGGTTCGTAGAAATTTTGCTTCACGCCCATGGCAGCCGGCATGACGACGACTGATTTTACTGTACTTGTGGGGGTGAACTTTTTTGCTGTCAGCACCGTGCCGTCAGCAGTGATAATTTGTACCGTCTCCATCATGGCTCCTTCAAACTCAGCTCATTAAAAAAAACCGCGCAGAAAATACAGTCTGCGCGGTTGTTTTTGTTCAGGCAAGCAGCTTACATACGTTCAAAAATACCTGCTGCGCCCATACCTGTACCTACGCACATGGTGACCATGCCGTATTTGAGGTTGTTGCGATGCAGGGCATGGATAGTCGTTGCCGAACGGATCGCGCCAGTTGCGCCCAGTGGATGGCCCAGGGCAATCGCGCCGCCCATAGGGTTTACCTTGGATGGGTCCAGACCCAGGTCTTGTACCACGGCCAGCGATTGTGCTGCGAAAGCTTCATTCAGTTCAAACCAGTCGATCTGATCTTGCGTGATGCCAGCGGCACGGCATGCTGCCGGGATGGCTTCTTTAGGACCTATGCCCATGATTTCTGGTGGTACGCCGCGTACTGCAAAAGAAGCGAAACGTGCCAGTGGTGTCAGGTTGAATTCCTTCAGGATTTTTTCGCTGACCAGGATCAGGGCACCAGCGCCGTCGGAAGTTTGTGAACTGTTACCTGCAGTAACGCTGCCTTTGGCGGCGAACACAGGCTTCAGTTTTGCCAGGCCTTCGATGGAGGTATCTGGACGGGCACCTTCGTCACGGCTGACGGTGCGTGTTTTCAGTTCGATTTCGCCAGTTGCCAGGTTAGGCACGCGGTCGATGATATCGACAGAAGTTGTCTCAGCATCAAAGTAGCCAGCGTTTTGCGCAGCGATGGCACGTTGGTGTGATTGCAGGGCAAATGCATCCTGTGCTTCACGGGATACTTTCCATTGCTGGGCCACTTTTTCTGCTGTCAGACCCATGCCGTAGGCCATGCCTACGTTTTCGTCTTTCAGGATATCCATGTTCATCGATGGATTATTACCCATCATAGGGACCATGGACATGGATTCGACACCACCAGCGATCATCACGTCAGCCTGACCAACGCGGATGCGGTCTGCCGCCATCGCAACGGCAGTAATGCCGGATGCGCAATAACGGTTGATGGTGACGCCGCCAATGGTATTTGGCAAACCTGCTAGCAAGATACCCATGCGTGCCAGGTTCAGACCTTGCGGGCCTTCAGGGAAAGAGCAACCGATGATGGCATCTTCAGCCAGCTTGGGATCAAGGTTGGGTACTTGTGCGAAAGCAGATTGCAGTACGCGCACCAGCAAGTCATCAGGGCGGGTGTTACGGAACATGCCACGACCAGATTTGCCGATCGGGGTACGGGTAGCAGAGACGATGTAGGCGTCTTGGAGTTGTTTAGTCATTTTTGATTACCTCAATTCGTTAAGGTCAGCTCAGGCTTACTCTTCAAAAACCCCTCACCACAGAGGCACAGAGACACAGAGGAAAAACGGAGAAATTCAAAACAACAGGGTGTTCTCTGTGCCATCTCTGTGTCTCCGTGTCTCTGTGTCAAAAGGTTTTTGGTCTGTAAGCTTTTCTATTTAGTTACGGACTGGCTTGCCAGTTTGCATCATGCCCATAATGCGCTCTTGTGTTTTTGGATGATTCAGCAATTCCATAAACGCTTTGCGCTCCATGTCGAGCAACCATTGTTCGCTGACCAGGCTGCCATTATCGATGTCGCCACCGCTGACCACTTCAGCAATCATTTTGCCCAGTTTGAAATCATGTGCAGAGATGAAGCCGCCATCACGCATATTGATCAGTTGTGCAGCTATCGTGGCGATACCATGACGGCCAGTGACTGGCACCAGTTTGCGCATAGGGGCGCGGTAACCGGCGTCAAACATGGCGCGGGCTTCTACCTTGGCTACGTGCAGCAATTCGTAAGGATTGAAGACGATGACGTCATCCGCAGACAGATAACCCATCTTCTGTGCTTCCAGCGCAGATTTGGATACCGCAGCTGTAGCTGCATTGGTGAAGTAGTTTTTCAGGAATTGCAGCAAGTCTGTGCCTTTGGCATCTGCCGCTGCACGTACTGCTGCTTCTTTCAAACCACCACCGCCAGGAACCAGGCCTACGCCTACTTCAACCAGACCAATGTAAGACTCTATGGATGCCACGCGCTTGGCTGTGTGCATCATCAATTCGCAACCACCACCGAGTGCCAGGCCAGATACGGCAGCAACTACAGGGATGTTCGCGTATTTCAAAGCCTGATGCGCATTTTGCAGGCGGGAGATCGCTGGTTCTATGGCTTTTACACCACCGGACATGAACAAAGGCAGCATGGCTTGCAAGTCAGCACCGGCTGAGAAGGCGCCGCCGTCAGCCGCGTCTGCACTCCAGATGACCAGGCCCTTGAAGTTTTTCTCGGCTTCAGCGATGGCTTTTTCCATGCCTTCGATAACACCTGGGCCAATCACGTGCATCTTGGTTTTCAGTGACAGGACCAGTACGTCGTCATTCTGATGCCAGATACGGACAGATTCATCTTCAAAGAAAGTCGTACCGGCAGTTGCACCGGTTGCCACGCCTGTGCCCAGTACCGGCGCACGGAATGCTTGACGGTCATACACAGCCAGTGTGGAACGTGGCACGTAAGTGCTGCTCGCAGGTGACCAGGAACCCTCTGCAGTGTGCACTCCTGTGCGGCCATCAAATACCCAGGCCGGCAGCGGCGCATTGCACAGTGCCTTGCCTGCATCGATATCTTCCTTGACCCAGCCAGCGACTTCTTGCCAGCCAGATGCCTGCCATGTTTCGAACGGGCCTACATTCCAGCCAAAGCCCCAGCGCATCGCAAAGTCGATGTCGCGTGCATTGTCAGCTATCGTTGCGCCATGCACAGCGATGTAGTGGAAGGCATCACGGAAAATCGCCCACAGGAACTGTGCCTGTACATTGGTCGATTCACGCAGGGTCTTCATTTTCTTGACCGGGTCTTTTTCTTTCAGCATGCGGGCGACGACGTCGTCAGCCTTGGCGCCACCAGTCACATATTGTGCTGTGGCGAAATCCAGGCGCTGGATGTCCTTGCCGACTTTTTTGTAGAAACCGGCACCGGATTTTTGACCCAGGGCACCTGCAGCGACCAGTTTGGCCAGCACTTCAGGTGTTTTATAGACAGCGAAGAAAGGATCATCAGACAGATTGTCTTGCATGGTCTTGATGACATGGCCCATGGTATCAAGACCCACCACGTCAGCAGTACGGAAAGTACCGGAAGAAGCACGGCCCAGTTTTTTGCCTGTCAGGTCATCGACGACATCAACGGTCAGACCAAATTTTTCTGCTTCATAAATCGTTGCCAGCATGCCGAAGATACCGACGCGGTTGGCGATAAAGTTAGGTGTATCTTTGGCACGTACTACGCCTTTACCCAGGGATGTCGTCAGGAAGCCTTCGAGCTGATCGATGATCTCTGGACGCGTAGCGACGGTAGGAATCAATTCAACCAAGTGCATATAGCGTGGTGGATTGAAGAAGTGCACGCCGCAGAAACGGGCTTTCAGTTCTGCATCAAAGCCGTCAGAAAGGGCAGTGATGGACAGGCCAGAAGTATTGGATGCAAAAATCGCATTTGGTGCAATGTGCGGGGACACTTTTTTGTACAGATCATGTTTCCAGTCCATGCGTTCTGCAATGGCTTCAATGATCAGGTCGCAACCGGCCAGCACGTCGAGGTTGTCTTCATAGTTGGCGACTTCGATCAAGGCTGCATCATCCTTGTTGCCCAGCGGGGCAGGATTCAACTTTTTCAGGTTTTCGATAGCGCGCAGGACGATGCCGTTTTTTGGGCCTTCCTTGGCTGGCAAATCAAACAGGACTACAGGTATCTTTGCATTGATACAGTGAGCAGCAATTTGCGCACCCATCACGCCAGCGCCCAGAACGGCAACTTTTTTAACGATGAAATTGGTCATTTTTAACCTCAGGTAGAACGCCCCTTACCATGTGCATGGGAAGGGGCGCATGTTTGATTAGAACAAATCAGCTTCGAGTGCCAGCAAATTGGCAGAACCAGAACGTGCCTGGCGGATCAGCATCGCTGTTTCTGGATACAGGCGGGCAAAGTAAAAACGCGCTGTTGCCAGTTTGGAGACATAGAACTTGTCGCCAGAATCTTGTTTTTCGAGAGCGATTTTTGCCATTTGTGCAAAGAAATAGCTGTAAACAAGATGACCAACTACGCGCAGGTAAGGCACGGCAGCAGCGCCGACTTCATCCGGGTTCTGGAAGGCTTTCATGCCGATTTCCATGGTCAACTTGGTGACCTTGTCACCCAGCTCAGCCAACGGCGTGATGAATTCTGCCAGTGCTTCGTTAGTGCCATTGGCTTCAACAAAAGCCTGTACCTTGGCACCGAACTTGCGCAGTTTTGCACCGTTGTCCATCAGGATTTTACGACCCAGCAAATCCAGCGACTGGATCGTGTTCGTGCCTTCATAGATCATGTTGATGCGGGCATCGCGTACATACTGCTCCATGCCCCATTCTGCGATAAAGCCGTGGCCACCATAGACTTGCAGACATTCAGAAGTTGCAGTCCAGGCATTGTCGGTGATAAAGGCTTTGATGACTGGTGTCAGTAAGGCGACTTCGTCAGCGCAGTCTTTACGTACCTGTTCATCAGGATGGTTCAATTCCTTGTCCAGTTGCAGAGCAACGTAGGAACAGAACGCACGTGCACCTTCAGCATAGGCTTTTGCAGTGAACAGCATGCGGCGTACGTCAGCGTGAACGATGATAGGATCAGCTGGCTTGTCCGGTGCCTTAGGACCAGACAGGCTGCGCATCTGGATACGGTCTTTGGCGTACACCAGTGCATTCTGGTATGCCACTTCTGTCAAACCCAGGCCTTGCATGCCCACGCCCAGGCGTGCGGCATTCATGAACACGAACATCGCATTCAAACCCTTGTGCGGACCACCAATCAACCAGCCAGTCGCACCATCGAGGTTCATCTGGCAGGTGGAGTTGCCATGGATACCCATTTTTTCTTCGATAGCGCCGCAGAAAATAGGATTGCGCGCACCGATCGTACCATCTGCATTAGGCAGGAATTTAGGTACGACGAAGAGAGAAATACCTTTCGAGCCTTCTGGTGCACCTGGCAAACGTGCCAATACCAGGTGTACGATATTGTCGGACATGTCATGTTCACCGGCTGAGATGAAAATCTTTGCGCCTGTGATTTTATAGCTGCCGTCAGCCTGTGGTTCTGCTTTGGAACGCAGCATGCCCAGGTCAGTACCGCAATGTGGCTCGGTCAGGCACATGGTGCCAGTCCATTCGCCAGAAATCAGCTTTGGCAGGTACAGGGATTTTTGTTCTGGTGTGCCGTGCTCATGGATGCATTCATAGGCGCCATGCGACAAGCCTGGATACATGGACCAGGCCTGGTTGGACGAATTCAACATTTCATAGAATGAATTGTTGACTACTAGTGGCAAGCCCTGACCACCGAAGTCAGGGTCGCAAGACAAAGCAGGCCAGCCAGCTTCGACATATTGCTTGTAGGCTTCTTTAAAGCCTTTTGGTGTGGTGACGGTGTGGTTGGTCTTGTCGTGATGGCAGCCTTCGCGGTCACCAGAGTGGTTCAGTGGGAACAATACATTGGCAGTGAACTTGCCGCCTTCTTCCAAAATCTGGTTGATGATGTCGCCATCAACATCAGCATGCTTAGGCAGCTGTTTCAATTCTTCTTCTACATTCAACAGCTCATGCAACACGAACTGCATATCACGCAATGGAGCGATATATTGACCCATGATTTTCTCCTGACGGCAAAGTTAAAACGGTAAATGTGGATACTAAATTTTTACGGCGGCGCTAGCTCAGGCTGTGACCTGCACCGGCGCGTAATACTCGATCATTCGTTCAAATCCGACTTCGGCACGGCCTACACTGCCCGGCTTGCGCAAGAAGCGCGCATCATGGTGCAAGGCTAATATGAGGCCATACATCTCATACACAATCTGTTCAGGCTCGACATCATCACGCAAATGGCCCAGTTGTATCGCCTGTGCTGCGGCGCGGTGCAAGGCACCCTGCCACGCGTGGACCATACCAACCAGCTCATCCCTGATAGGCCCTGCCCTGTCATCGTATTCGGCTGCTCCGCTGATATAGATACAGCCAGATGCAATCTCTACCGTAACGCGCTTGACCCATAAGGCAAACATGGATTGCAAACGCGGCAGGCCACGTTCTTCTTTCATGCTTGGATAGAACACCTCTTGCTCGAAATGATGGTGGTACAACTTCAGCACTTCGATCTGTAAATCTTCACGCGAACCGAAATGGGCGAACACGCCAGACTTGCTCATGTTCATCTTGTCGGCCAGCAAACCTATGGTCAGCCCCTCGATGCCATCACGGCTGGCAGCATCCAGGGCTACGTCCAGAATGGCGGCGCGGGTCAATTCCCCCTTGCGCATGAATTTTGATGTCATATTCATATTACATTGATTGTGTTGAAAAGATTCATGTCTGCCCGTATTGACCATTAAGTGAAGCAAAAAGTGATGCAAACAAATGAATTTATCGAACGCTCGTACTATTATGCACAGCGCATGAAAAGTCAAACCAGATTCTGTCTTTAGAGGAGAGTATCTATTATGTTTTGCCTCCTGCCATCACATTTTTTGTTTTCTGGCCGGTCCTGCCTCAATCCTGATTATGCGTCTGGTCCAGTTGTCGCCTGTCACGCTTGGTGGGTCTGCTTGTCATGGTTGCGGTTGGTTCTCGGAAATACTTCCTGTCTTCTGCCACTTTGGCGCGTTTTGCAGCGCTCTCTGCGGTTTCTTCATACATGGTCTGGGCGATGGTGGCTGAGCCACGGGTTTCCAGTATGCGCAAGACTCTGACTTGCCATACCTGTTCGGCCTGTTGCACCTCGATCAGGTCACCGACTTTGACATTATGCGCAGGTTTGACGCGCTGCCCGTTTTGCAGGACGCGGCCTAATTCTATGGCATTCGTTGCCAGACTGCGGGTTTTAAAGAATCTGGCAGCCCATAGCCATTTATCGATACGGGTAGTTTCACTCATGAAGGATGTCGCTTTTCTTTGCGGGATGTCCGGGCCAAATACCAAGCAGTATGGCCCTAAAAAATACGTTCATTCTATTTTGATGCAATTTATGGCAGCTGTCAGGCAAATACAAGGCATTTTTGCCCAATGTTTGTGCATACAACACAGCGCGTCATTTAGTTGAGCTATGTTGCAGTGCGCATAGACAATAAACTGAACGACCGTACAATTCGGCAAAGTTTGTATTAATTTATTTACATTCGCATGCTTGCCAATTTGGTCGGATCAGCTCATGAGCTCTGTTGAAGAACTAAGTGGAAAAAAGCGCGCAATTCTCATTGCTGCAGAGAAATGCTTTGCTGCCCAAAGTTACGAAGGTGTGTCCATACGCGACATTGCCCACGAGGCCGGTGTACCCATCGCTCTAATCGGTTATTACTTTGGCGCAAAGAATGAGTTGTATCACGCCATCTACGAACACCACAGCGGCTACATCGCCGAACGCCTGAACGGCCTGCGCCGCGCACGCACCCATAGTGCTCCCGGCACCACGCTGGAAGCCATCATCGCCGCCTTTGTACTGCCGGTATTAAAACTCAATGAAAAAGCCGAAGGGGCAAACTTTTCCCGCATGGTCATGCGCGGCGTGATTGACCAGCATGAGGCCAGCGAACGCATCACGCGAGAATTTTACGATCCCATGGCACGAGAATTCATCGCCGCCCTGCACGATGCCCTGCCCCGCGCCTCTGCTGAAAGTGTTTACTGGAGTTATCAGTTCGCCCTTGGGGCATTGCTGCATCATGTGGTCGATACCCGCATAGAGCGCCTGTCTGATGGCTTGTGCCCAGCCAGGCAGGCTGATCTGGCAGCACCTTATCTGCTGCGCTTTATCACTGAAGGTATCAAGGCAGCCACGCGGGTGGGCTGAAGCGCTGGCCTGTGTCACAATACAGGCCAAACGGACTCGCATGCACACAAATGGAAGCCATCATCTTCATAGGATTACTGGCCAGCGGCAAATCCTCTTTTTACAAAGAACATTTCTTCAATAGCCGCCTGCGTATCAGCAATGATTTGCTGAAAACCAAAAACCGCCAGCAACGCCTGTTGGATTTTTGTTTTGATACCAGCATGCCCTTTGTCATCGACAACACCTATCCAACAAGAGAAATCCGGGCTAGCTATCTGGAACAGATCAAGGCCAGACAATGGCCGGTGACTGCGTATTACTTCAAGACTGATCTCGATAGAGCGCTGGCATGGAATAGCCAGCGACAAGGCAGGGACCTGATACCCAAGGTCGGCATACTTGATACGCACAAAAAACTGGAAATCCCTGATGATGATGATGAGGGTTTTGATCGCTTGTATTACGTCGATTTTATAGATGGCAAATTGACTGCCACTGATTGGAAAAAATGAAGTTTGATGAACTGGAAAACCTCATGCGCGGCTACGAAACTGCACATGACGACTGTGTGCCAGCCGGGACGTATATGATTGCCCGCATTGATGGACGTGGCTTTACCCGTTTGACCAAAGAAACATGCGCATTTGAAGCACCATTTGACATCAGGTTCCGCGATCTGATGGTGGAAACCTGCAAACATCTGATGAATTGCGGCTTCAAGGTTATCTATGCCTATAACCAGAGTGATGAAATTTCCTTGCTGTTTGACCTGCATATCAATGCCTTTGGCCGCAAATTAAGAAAATACAATTCCCTGCTGGCGGGTGAAGCATCTGCCAAATTCAGTCTGATCCTGGGTCAGCTTGCCGCTTTCGATTGCCGCATTTGCCAGTTGCCTAGCCAGAACCTGGTTGTCGATTATTTTCGCTGGCGCAATGAAGATGCCAACAGAAATGCCTTGAATGCGCATTGCTACTGGCAACTCAGAAAAGAAGGTAAATCACAAAACGAAACCACCAGCTTCATAGAAGGCAAGTCACTGGCCGACAAAGAAGCTTTACTGCAAAGCAGGGATATCAATTTCAGCACTCTGCCGCTATGGCAAAAACGCGGCACTGGCCTGTGCATGGTCGAAGAAGAAAAAATTGGCTATAACCCCAAAGAAAATAAAGAAGTTGTCAGCACGCGAAAAGTTTTGAAGACAGACTATGAATTGCCGCAGGGGGACGCATATAGTGAATTCTTGTGGCATCTTATAAGCAGCCAAAGCAGTTGATCTTACATCATCAAATTTATCAGGAAAAAAATGACTCAAGAATCCCATCAAGAGCGGATGAACTACTGGCTAGATTTATGGGAAAGAGGTGAAGCCATATTGTGCAACTTAATATCTTTATGTGAAGAGTGCATCGCGAAAACTGGTCAGGCGAGCTTCTTCTCAAATGCTCCGCTGGAGGTAAAGCAAGGCATACTTGAAGATATTCAACGCTTTCAGAAACATGGTTCTTTGGTGAGTTTTGTGGTGGGAGCAAACTTTTATGTAGACAAATCCAAGGAAATGGAGAAAGTCATAGAAGTACTTGAGGCAAGCAATTTTATATAGAAAGTAGTCAGTCATCCAATACCGTTTCCAAATGGTATTGAAGGAGTTACGTTCATTCAAGGTGGCGATTTATTGCAAGATATATTGGGCTATTCTCCAAATTTATACGATTGTAGTTTTACAGAATTTTCCATAAAACAATACAACCCGCACATAGGAACATACTTCGCAGAATTTTCTATGCTGCTGGAACAGTTCGTGTGCGACTATCTCGACGAGGAAAGATTTGAACGTAAACTGATTGCGCGATGGTCGGCTAGCTTTATTTTGAAAAATGCGAATCTACAAGTCACAGAGTTACAAGAAACAATCCCGCCAGCGATGTCCGTCAGCAGGAAAAGAGTGGGCCAACGGGAGTATTTTGAAGTAAAACTAAATGACTTTTTTGGCCATTCGACTATTTTTCGCTGTACCGAAATTCAGCTGGTGAAACTAGAACACCTGAAAATCTCTGATGAGAGGAGCCTGTAAAAAAATCTGTGTAAGTTCTCCCGGAACTATTGGTGAGCGTTGATGCGCTCCCCAAATTCTATATCAAAGCGATTCAATGCCTGTCGCCAGTGTTGTATAGGCATGGTCCATTTCT
>NZ_JBMPPJ010000030.1:0-69795 GCF_049339865.1 Undibacterium sp. TC9W
GACCGATTACATTCAACCTTGAATTACGTCAGTCCAATGCAGTTTGAAAGAAATTGGCTAGCCAGTCAGTCCCGGCAGGCAGCATAATGTGCCCGGCTAAGGGATACGTTAGTTAGGGGCAAGCTCATAAAGCCCAACAGGAAACTCAAGGAATATTCCACCTCTCAAGGCTTCAGGCTCTAATCCATCACTGCTCACTTCTTCGGCAGCACCAAAAAACACTCGTCCAGAACTGAACTTCAAATTTACGCATGCATCTGGCGCATCTACAGCATCGATGATAGAGACAGAGTATTTCCCATCATTTCCTAAATTTATAAAAGCCGCGTTGCCCTTATTCACTTCCCGAATTTCAGCACTTGGAATACTCCACCAATCCGCATCTTCTTCAAGGCGATGTTTTAAACATGCCAAGTCAAATACGCACATGGTCGCGGTGTCCGTCACAAATTCAAAAGTATTCATAGAAAGTTCTTCAACTCAGTTTTTTTTGACAGTCCACTAGCCGGGATATATACAAATTCTAGCGCAGTAATCAGTTGACCAAATAATTATCACACCTAACACAAGCCCCCTCCCCCACTATTCCCCCAAACCCATATCCAATATTACCCTCAACCCTCTGAAAAAATACAATTTCCCTCCAAGATAAAACCTCATGCTGACCCCGAAGCCAGCAGTAAAAATACCCGGAGGACGACCATGCAAACCCACATCCGCAATAACAAAATCATTAGAGCAGCACTACTGATCATGAGCCTCATGATCAGCATGACAAGCAATACAGCCCACGCCGCAGAAGCACAAAAAATCTTCTACGTACGCCCAGTCCCCGACAACGATGACCCTTACCTGCAACAAGGCAGCGATGGCATCAAACAGGCAGCGCAGATGTACCAGATGCAGGCAACTACCCTGGCCAGCCAGGCCGACCGTGCAGGCAGACAAAAGCAGCTGGAAAATGCCATCAGGCTGGGGGCAAATATTATTGTGATGATAGGGTATGAATTCAGGGAATTGCTCGATACCATGCCGCGCGCTGCGCCCCATGTGCGTTTCGTGATGCTGGAACAATGCATACCTAATCCACCACCGAATCTGCTTTGCATCAGCTTTCGCGAAAGCGAAGCCAGCTATCTGGCAGGCATGGAAGCGGCACTGGTATCAGCCAGCGGCAAGATAGGTGTCATAGGTGCAGTGAAAACGCCATTGAAACAAAAACCTGTCGATGTCTTCATCGCCGGTGCGAAGTCAATCAGGCCGGATGCTGACCTGAACCATGTTGTCTGGATAGAAGGCAGCCAGCCCTTCAATGACACAGTGCGTGCCGAGATGCTGGCGAAGAGCATGCTGGCTGATGGTGTGGATATGATCTATGCCATTGCTGGCAGCAGCAATAATGGGGTGTTCAAAGCACTTGCTGGCAGCAACAAGGCGCGGGCCATAGGTAGTTATGTCAACCAGTGCCCGAAGACTGCGGGCAAGGTTATCGACAATATGCAGGTGCATGGCGATACGGCCATCAGCCTGGCAGTTGCGGCCATTTTGGGCGGATCAACTGCGACCAGAATTGAATATGGTTTGAAAGAAGGCGCAGTATCTTTGACCGGTATCAGCACCGATGCAGCATATTCCGATTGCGATATCCTGCGCCAGCGGCCTGTGCTGCAAAAACTGCGTGAAGCCAGTCAGGCCATTATCAAGGGCAAGCTGAAAGTTGAATGAGACGTTTATTTTCAACTTTCTCTGGCTTTACTTTAGCCTTTAGTTTTCTCTGACCACAACACACCACCAGTCGCCCAGTTATCACGGCTGATATCTTGCAAAATGATGCTGACGCTTTCGGGCGCTGCGCCCAGTGTCTGACAGGTTGCTTCGGTGAGTGCTTTGACAAAAGCGCGTTTTTGTTCCGGTGTACGGCCTTCAAACATCTGTACCTGAATAGTTGGCATATGGCTTCCTTAGAATAAGTGATTGGTGGTCTGCTGCAAGAACAAATCAGACCATCATCATATGCCAGTCCGCATTTATTTTCAGGTTACGCGCTGATGCACAAGACATCCAGCAGCATACGTTGCCGCCACCGTTCTGTCATCCCCCAGCATCGCCAGTGCAAACAGCAATTCATCGAGGCTCTCAGTATGCCCGGTACGGCGTGCCAGCAAAGGCGTGGCTTGCGGGTCGAGCACGATGAAATCGGCTTCGGCATCCTTGACGAAATTGCCTATCGTGCCTTCAAGCTGCATGCTGCGTGCACCACCCAGCGTCGCCAGGTAAAACATGCGCAATGCTGGCAGGTAAGTGCCACCAAGGCGTGCCATTTTGTAGGCTTCATTCATGGTGCGCAACATAGAGAATGAAGTGCCGCCACCAACATCGGTAGCCAGTGACAGGCTGACTTGCTGGGCGTCGGCACGTTCAAAATTGAACAGGCCGCTGCCGAGGAAGAGATTGGACGTCGGGCACATCGCCACTGCTGATTGCGTTTCTGCCATGCGCGCACGGTCGGCATCATCAAGCCATATGCAATGGCCGTACATGGCACGCGGGCGCAGCATGCCGTACTGGTCATACACATCGAGATAACTGCGTGCCTTGGGATACAGTGATTTGACCCAGGCCACTTCGTCGGTATTTTCTGCGACATGGGTCTGCAGGAAGGTATCGGGATAAGCCTGCGCCAGTTCACCCGCCAGCTGCATTTGTGCGTCGCTGGAGGTAGGTGCAAAGCGCGGTGTTATGGCATATGACTGGCGGCCACGCTTATGCCATTTCTTGATCAGGGTTTCGCTGTCGCGTATGCCTCCCTCGGCAGTATCGCGTAGGAATTCAGGGCAATTCCTGTCCATCAGGACCTTGCCGGCCACCATGCGCAGATTGCGTGCTTCACTCTCGGCAAAAAAAGCTTCGACGGATTCAGGATGGACGGTGCAATACACCATCGCTGTCGTCGTGCCTGAACGCAGCAACTCATCAATGAAAAAATGCGCAACCTGGGCACTGTGGTTGATATCTGCAAACTGGCGTTCAGTCGGGAAGGTATAAGTCTCCAGCCAGGGCAGCAAACCGGGCGCTGGCGAGGCGATCATGTCAGTCTGGGGGTAATGGATGTGGGTGTCGATAAAACCCGGCACAATGAGTTTGCCGCGGTAATCGATGACTTCTGTCCCTTCGGGCAGGCCCGCATGCAATTGCGCATACTCGCCGGCGGCGACGATCTTGCCACCATCAACGATCAACAGGCCATCTTCATGCCAGGCGTAAGCCTGCGCATGAAAAGCCGGGTCTTGCTGGAAATGCAGCACACTGGCGCGGTAGGCTTGCAGCGTGTTTTTACTTGAAATATTGCTCATCGTGGTCTTTCTGAATTCTGTCTTGCAGGCGCAATCAAGCCAGACCACGACTTGTTCATCAAGTCTGCCGGTCTGGCATCACATTCGCATTGATCTGGTGGGTGCTAAGCGCTAACAGCGAGAGTTTAACGCTTAGCCAGCGAGTGACACTCATATAGTGAACTGTAATAGTAAAAAACAGAGTGCCTTCCACTTGCGCGACTATCATGGCTGCGTTGCAAATGCTCGCGATAGTTCACTATCGCTGTGCTTTGCGCCTTGCCCTGATCGCCGGGCAAGCGTCTTTCACTTCCGTTTTTACTATTACAGTCCACTGGCCTGTCTTTCTGTATTTGACTTGGAAACATCAGCACCTATGCGCGCAAGCACGCGGCTGAGTTCTTTTTGCTGGTGAATTTCACGCTCTTCCCAGACCTGCAAAAGCTGAGCAACGACAGAGGCGGCAATCACTGCCGGTTGTTTGCCGTGTATGCCGGGCAAACCTATGGGGCAGACCATGTCATTGAGACGGGTAGCCGGTATGCCACGTTCACGCAGGCGGCGTTCAAACTGCACGCGCTTGGTTTGCGAGCCTATGAGGCCAAACCAGCCCACATCTGGCAGGCGCAGGATATGTTCAGACAGTTTCTGGTCCAGTGCATGGCTATGCGTGAGCACCAGGAAGGATGTACCAGGAGCAGCTTTAGCTATCAAAGCTTCTGGTGTATCAGTCGCTTCTACCGTGACATTGGCTGCTAGTCTGGTCGGAAACATGTCTTCGCGTTCATCGACCCAGGTGATACGGCAAGGCAGGTCAGCCATGGCACGCACGATGGCGGCACCGACATGGCCTGCGCCAAACAGCATCAGGTGGGCACGGTAAGCAAGGCAGGAATCCAGCAGCCAGCGCTGGCCTGCTGCATCAGTCAAGACCTGACAAGGATTGCTGGTATCGATTTGCACTGGCAAACCCGTGGGCCAGGCCGGACCTGTCAAGTGGGTGCCATTGGCATCGCACAGGCTTTGTTCTTGCGCACTGTCCAGCGCCAGCAAGCGCCAGCTATCCTGCCCCAGACGCCAGCGCTGGTTCAGGCAATTCAAGTAGGCCAGGCTGTCAGCCTGCACACGTTCAAAGGCCAGGTGTACGACACCGCCGCAGCATTGACCCAGGCTGGGGCCTAGCGGGAAACGTTCAAAGCGGCGCTGGGCGGCAAGCTGGCTTTCTGACATGGCCAGCATGCTGCGGGCAATTTCTGTTGCCTTCATTTCCAGATGACCGCCACCTATGGTGTCGAATAATTCATCGGCCGTGACCAGCATCTTGGCACCCGGTTCACGCGGGCCAGAACCCAATACCGTAGCAACCGTCACCAATATCTTGGGTGCGGATTGTGTGGCAATTGCATTTAACCATAGCTTCATGATGAGCTCGCCTTTTTAGCTGGCAGCAGCCATGGCTTCTACGCCATTGATGGCCGACAAGATCGCTTCACTGGTCGCCGGTGCATTCAGTGGCGGGTTGTAGCGGTAATCTGCCACGCTGGCGATCGCATCACGTATTGCAAAGAAAACAGAAAACGGCAACAGCAGAGGTGGCTCACCCACAGCCTTGGATCTGTGTATGCTGTCTTGCACATTGCGGTTCTTGTAGAGACAGACGCGGAAGTCTTCAGGACAATCAGAAATCGCCGGTATCTTGTAAGTCGAAGGCGCATGCGTCATCAGCTTGCCGCCCTTGTTCCACCACAATTCTTCTGTCGTCAGCCAGCCCATGCCTTGTATGAAGGCACCTTCTACCTGGCCGATATCGATAGCGGGGTTCAAAGAATTACCGGCATCGTAGAGCGCATCGGCACGCAAGAGTTTCCATTCACCGGTCAGGGTATCGACGATGACTTCGGATACCGAAGCACCGTAAGCATAGTAAGAGAAAGGATTGCCGCTCATGGTCTTGGGGTCCCAGTGCAAACCCGGTGTCGCATAAAAACCGTCAGACCACAATTGCACGCGCGCCAGATAGGCTTTTTGCACCAGGGCTTCAAACGGGATATCCAGGCCATTGACACTGACCAGGCCTGCCGCAAAGCGGATGTCTGCCGGTTCGCCGCCGTAAGTCTTCACTGCAAATTCAGCGAGGCGCTGGCGCAGGGTATGCGCGGCATTTTGCGCGGCCTTGCCGTTCAGGTCAGCCCCAGTCGAAGCGGCAGTGGCCGAGGTATTGGCAACCTTGCTGGTGTCGGTGGCGGTAGCGCGTACCTTATCCAGGTTAAGGCCCAGCTCATGCGCGACGACCTGGCAGACCTTGGTATTGACGCCCTGCCCCATTTCACAACCACCGTGATTGACCAGTACCGAGCCATCGGTATAGATGTGCACCAAAGCACCAGCCTGATTCAGATGAGTGACGTTAAAGGCGATACCAAATTTAACTGGCGTCAGTGCCAGGCCTTTTTTGAGCACAGGGCTGCTGGCATTGAATGCCTTGATATCAGCACGGCGTTGTTGATATTCACTACTGGTTTCGAGTTCTGCCACCAGTTCATGGATGACGTTATCAACAACCTTCTGGCCATACTGGGTAACGTTGCGTCCCTCTTCGTCATTGCGGCCATAGAAATTGATCTTGCGTATCTCCAGCGCATCCTTGTTCAGGTCGCGGGCGATGTTATCGACAATGTATTCAATCGCAATCGCCCCTTGCGGGCCACCAAAGCCACGGAAGGCCGTATTCGACTGGGTATTGGTTTTACCACACATGGCACGGATATCGACATCGCCAAGATAGTAAGTATTATCAAAATGGCAGACGGCGCGGGTTGCCACCGGTGCTGACAAATCGGCAGAGAAACCGGCACGCGAGACCATCTCAACCCTGGCGGCAATGATGCGGCCTTCATCGTCATAACCGACTTCATAATCATAATGGAAGCAATGGCGTTTGCCTGTCACCATCATGTCGTCATCACGATCAGCACGCAGCTTGACTGGGCGTTTCAGGTGGACGGCAGAAATTGCTGCCGCTGCTGCCCACAAGGCAGATTGCGATTCCTTGCCACCAAAGCCACCACCCATACGGCGGCATTCAACCACGATGTTGTGGCTGTGCACACCGAGCGCGTGGGCGACCACATGCTGCATTTCGCTGGGGTGCTGGGTCGAGCACAAGACCAGCATGCCGCGGTCTTCTTTAGGGATGGCGTAAGAAATCTGGCCTTCGAGGTAGAACTGTTCTTGCCCGCCTACATACAATTCACCCTTGACGCGGCGAGGTGAGCGCTCGAATGCGGCCTGCGCATCGCCGCGCTGCAAGCGCATGGGTGGCAAGACAAAGGACTGGGCTTTTTTAGCTTCTTGCGGTGTCAGTATCGCGGGTAATTCTTCATAGACAATCTCGGCCTTGCGCACGGCACGGCGCGCATTGTCATGCGTATCAGCGACGACGATGAAGATGGGCTGGCCTACATATTCAACCAGGCCTTCTGACAGGATGGGGTCATCATGGATGATGGGGCCGCAATCATTGGTGCCGGGAATATCCTTGGCGGTATACACCGCCACGACGCCACGTGCGCTTTTGACTGCATCAAAATTCATGGACACAATATTTGCATGCGCCTTGGACGACAAGCCAAGTGCTGCATGCAAGGTGCCCTGTACTTCGGGGATATCGTCGGTATAACGCGCCTCACCCAGCACATGCAGCACTGCTGATTCATGCGGATGGGATTTGCCTACCTCTGCCCAGTCTGCATTATCTTTGGCAAGGTTTTTGTCGGTCAGGAAAGCGTCAGTTTGGGTATTCATGTTTTCTCCTGAGCTTGATTAAGCAGTGACTGTAGCTGTGGCAAAGACATTGATGGCTTGCAGTTTCAGCGGCGCATCAGTACGTGTCTCCAGCCAGAAACGGCGCAAGAGATTTTGTGCTGTCTGCATGCGGTACGTATTGCTGGCACGCATATCGGTCAGTGGTGTGTAATCCTGTGCCAGCAAGGCCATGGCATTTTTCACTGTCGCTTCATTCCATGGCTGGCCGTTCAAGGCTGCTTCTGCCAGAGGTGCGCGGCGTGAAGTAGCGGCCATGCCACCAAAAGCGATATACGCATCACGCACGATGTCTCCATCCAGGTTAATTGCAAAAGCGGCGCAGACGGCAGAGATGTCCTGGTCATAACGCTTCGCCAATTTATAAGTGCGGAATTGTTGCCCGGCTTTGGGCAGGGGTATGCGCACGGCGGCGACAAATTCGCCGGGCTGCATATCCTTTTTCATATAGTCGAGGTAAAAACTCTCCAGCAATAGCACGCGCTGGCCGCGCACGCTATGCAAAACTATCTCCGCACCCAGAGCGATCATCCACGGTGCCGAATCACCAATCGGTGAACCATTGGCGACACTGCCCCCGAGCGTGCCGGTATTGCGTATAGGTTGCGAAGCAAAGCGCTGCCACATCTCGGTCAGTTCATCCGGGTAATGCTGGCAGACTGCACCATAAGCATCATTCAATGACACGGCTGCACCTATTTCCAGCATGCCATTCACAGTCTTGATATGTTTTAGCTCATCGACTTCACGCACATAAATGATATTGCCCAGGTCACGCATTTGCTTGGTGACCCACAGGCCAACATCGGTAGAACCTGCCAGTATGGTGGCCTTTGGATGGTCTTCACGCACCTGCGCCAGTTGCTGCAAAGTGCGCGGCGCATAAAATGTCTGGTTATCTGCCGTATAGCTGAACATCTCGCCACGCTGCAAACCTTGCAAGCCACTGATGACAGCTGTGCGGTCAAACTCAGCCGCAGGCAATTCACCCATGCGCTTTGCGGCATCAATGATGGGGCGGTAACCTGTGCAACGGCAGAGGTTGCCGGACAGGGTTTCGTCTATCTCTTTGCGGCACGGAGGAACGGAATCCCCTTCTTTTTTCAGGTACAGACTCCACAGGGACATGGCAAACCCCGGCGTGCAAAAGCCGCATTGCGAACCATGGCATTCCACCAGTGCCTGTTGCACAGGATGCAATTCACCATTCTTTTGTTGCAAATCTTCTACCGTAAACACCGCCTTGCCATCCAGGGTGGGCAGGAACTGTATGCAGGAATTAACTGACTGCAATTCCAGCTGACCATGTTTCATTTCACCAACGACGACCGTACATGCCCCGCAATCGCCCTCTGCACAACCCTCCTTGGTGCCGGTGCAATGCAGGTCTTCACGCAGATGCTGCAACAGCGTGCGCGTAGGCGCAGCATTGCTGACTTGCTGGATTTGGCCTTGGTAATAGAAACGTATAGGGTCAGACATGAATGCTCCGGTATGAAATTCTTATGGGGCGAGGTTAGCATCCACGGCGCTGACATCTATATACATAAAATGATGTAGCTTATCTGCGGCTCAAAATATAAAACACCAGACAAACACCCTCGCAGGCTGGAAAGCCTTGTCAGCATTCAGTATAGACAGTACAGCGGAAAACGCAGGCCAGGGTGTAAATGGGGAATATCACGGTTTTTATATACCGGCTTGAGCAAACAATATGCTTTGCTCTGCGCTTAAGTTCCGACGTCTGGCATAGGCCCCAGCCTTACCCGGAGCCAAGGTCAATATCCAGACTATGATCAACCATGAATTAAAAAGCTCAAAAAAGCTACAAATTTATGTATGATTTGCAACTCATTTAATCAGCCGGGCTTGCACATGTACACCTCTACGTTCACTTTCAAGAAAAAACAGTACGACGATGTTTTTTATGCGCTGGATGAACAAATTGCCTCTCTGGCGAAAGCCACGCCCGGTTATCTCGGTGAAGAGACTTGGGAAAATGCGGCTACGGGCCAGATTTCCAATGTGTATTACTGGGACAGCCTGGAAGCCTTGCAGGTCCTGATTGCCAATCCGATACACCAGCAGGCCAAGGCAGCCCAGGCCAACTGGCTGGATGGTTACCAGGTCGTCGTGGCAGAAGTCTTGCGTACCTATGGTGATGGCAAGCTGGAACATCCCTGTGTTTCCGTGCATGCTGGCTAATGAATAAACCCGCCTGCCTGATCTTTGATTGCGATGGCACCTTGGTGGATAGTGAGGGTCTGTGCAACCTGGGCTTGCAGATAGAGTTGCAGCGTTATGGAGTAGAAGAAGATCTCGCTGAACTGACGCAGCGTTTTCGTGGCGGCAAACTGGCAGATATCTGCAAGGCCTTGTCGCTGCAGCATGGCTTGCATCTGGATGAGAATTTTATCCACAGCTACCGGCGCACGGTGGATAAGCTGTTCGACGAATCCCTGCAGGCTTTTCCTGGTGTCATCGAAGTTTTGCAGCAACTGGATTTACCCATTTGCATTGCATCCGCCGGGCCACAGCAAAAAATCAGGAGAGCATTAGGTCTGACCGGATTGAGCAAGTTTTTTGGTGAACACATTTTCAGCTCATATGACATTTCTTCATGGAAGCCAGAGCCAGATTTGTTTTTACACGTTGCCAGGCAAATGGGTGTTGCACCAGCAGACTGTATCGTGATTGAAGACAGCGAGGTGGGCATACAGGCTGCCATCGCGGCAGGCATGCAAGCCTGCTGGTTTGGCGATGCGGGACAAGTGGCGACTTATCCACAGGTGCCACGATTTTCCAACATGAATGAGTTACCATTCTTATTGTCGAATCTGCAAACCTACCTCTGAAAGCTGCAAATATGAAAACCGGTCTCAGCATAGTTCTGGTTGTCGCGTTATTGAGCAATGCACCAATGGGCAAGGCAAGCAGCCAGGATGAACAGGCATTGATGGCTGGCGTGCAGGGTTTTTATGGCTGGGTGCTGAAAAATGGCAAGCAGGTTTCAGCCCTGCAACCACAAATCAAGGATATTGCGGGCAGCAAAAATTTCCAGCTTGATACCAAAAACCTCAAGGCTTTCAGTGGCAAGTTCATGGCTTCCGGCTATTTTGCACCAGACTTTCCGGCAGCGCTGGAACGTTACTATGGCAAGTACCAGCAGCAATTCAAGGCTTATACCGATGCCGAGTTTGCCCAGATGGCCAAGGATGGCCGTGGGCCGCTGATGGAAACAGAAGACATGGACATCTTCTTTTGTGCCCAGGAATATGAGTACAAGACGTCTTTCATCAAGAAAATCAAGGCCAAGACCATCAAGATCGATGGTGACAAAGCCAGTGTTACAGTGGTCTCGCCTTATCAGTGGGAAGAAGAATTCAAGTTCGTCAAAGTCGATCAGCGCTGGTTGATTGCTGGCTATTGCGTGTTCCAGTAAGCCAATAAGCCAGTAAGGCACCCGCATGAGTCTGTGGCCTATGGCTGGGGTCTTCTTGTGCATGCTATATTATGTTTTCTTGCAACTACCTGAACAGGGCTTATGAGCGGTCCTACCACCGTTTTGACCAGAGCCGATGCGATGCGGGTTTTGCTGTCGGCAGCAGGCATACGTGCTGCCATGGCTGTCAAGCAGGCGCATCAGGATGCCGGGCTCTTGCGCACGCAACAGAATGAGCAGCAAGCCATTCTGCAAGAACGCCTGCGTGCTGCAACTGGCTTGAGTCAACAGGCTTTGCAGCAGCAATTGCAAACGACAGAGCAAGACTATGCCGATTTATTGCTATTGGCTGAAAAAATAGGCTGCAGTGATCAAGTACAGGCTATTCGTCCGCCGTCTCCACCAGGAGTGGATGAGCAGGAAATCATTACTTACCTGCGTCACTTGCAGGCACTGGTGTATGAGCTCAGACCTGTGCTTTTGCAAGAGTCTGCCAGACGGGCCGATGCCCTCTTTGATCAGACAGATTTTGATGTAGCAACGGCCAGCAGTGCAACTCTGCCGCAAGACCGGCTGGCGCGCCTGCTGAAACGCGTTTCCCACCTGCCACAATTACCAGAAGATATCGCAGGGCTGGCAAGAGAGCTGGAAATATCCCTGCCCGGCGAGCGGGCTGATCTGCTTGCCAGCGATTTGCGCCTGCACATCCAGAACCTGCTGGAAGCCGAGAAAAAACGCCAGGTAGATGAAGCCCAGGCCCTGATACTAGAGCAGACTTTGAAAGACCTTGGTTACCAGGTCGAAGAAATATCCCATACCCTGTTTGTAGAAGGTGGCATAGTTCATTTTCGCCGCAACAGCTGGGACAAGTACATGGTGCGCATGCGCATGGATGCCAAGACTGGACAAGCCAATTTCAATGTCATCCGTGCCGTCAAACAGGGTGAAAATGAACGCAGCGTGCTTGACCATCTGGCAGAAGACCGATGGTGCAGTGAGTTCCCGACTCTGATGGCAGCACTGGAAGCGCGTGGCATACACGTGCAGGTGACACGGCTATTGCAGGCAGGTGAACTGCCAGTGCAACTGGTCGTGGAAGACAAACTGCCGCGATTTGCAGAAGAAGAGCAAATCGAAAGCCACACACAACAACGTAGCAATAAATTGCCATGAATGTACCTGACATACGCTGGCTGCAAGACTTGCAGCGCCTGCTGCCTATACGATCTCAATATGTAGTTTCTGGCAGCATACGCGACAGTTTTCTATTGCAGCTTGATGCTGCTTCTGGCAGTGCCACCCTGGTACCTTTCAACCGTGCCTTGTGGGAGTTTTTAAAAAACCAGGACTACAGCCTTTTACTTGCGTATGACCCGGTTGATGGCTTGCGCGTCTATCCTGACGAAGCAGCGCAGCGTGATCTGGCCGCCCGCCTGTTCGATGTGAAGCTGGCAGATGGTTGTCAGCAAATGAGCCTCGAAAGCCTGAGCAAGCTGATGAAAAAAATCAGTGCTGAACGCGAAGTACGTTGCGCTCTGGCGCTGGACTTTGCCTCACGCATCAGCCGCAAACCTGAGCAGTTGAATGAGGCTGAACACCGCTTCTTTGTCGCCGCAGAAAAAATCTCGCTGAATGCCTCTGCCATAGTCCCGCGTCAGAATGGTGGACCACCGCTATACAATCCCATACTGTGGCTGGTGAACCGGGCGCAGGATTTACCATCCTGGTTCACGCTTGATAGCGAGCGGATTGCGACCCTGCATATCGGCAAACCCGACTTTGAAATGCGCCAGGCTGCGGCACAACAACTGGCACCCTTGTTTGCCGGGTTTGCTGATGCGAAAGCCAATGTCCGCACCCAATTCGTCAAAGCTTTTACTGAAGGAACGGATGGCATGTCCCTGTCTGCCCTGGCAGATATCACCGAACTGGCGGACCGGCAAAAACTCGCTATCAGTGATATAGATGATGCAGTACGCTGCTATAAAGTTGGGGTGCTGGATAATCCCTGGCGCAAGGAATACCTGCGCGACAAGATACGCGATGCTGAAAATTTTATCGAAGACCGTGTCAAGGGCCAACGCCCTGCGGTCATCAAGACCCTCGATATTCTGAAGCGTTCAGTCATGAGTTTAACTGGGGCGCAGACACGCTCGGTCGGTAGCCGGCCACGCGGGGTGCTGTTTTTTGCTGGCCCTACCGGTGTCGGTAAGACCGAACTGGCCAAGACCCTGACAAAACTGGTGTTTGGCGATGAAGCGGCTTATTCACGTTTTGACATGAGTGAATTTGCAGAAGAGCATACCAGCGCCAGGTTGCTCGGTGCCCAGCTGGGTTTCGTCGATTCTGAAGCTGGTGGCGAACTCACCAACGCCGTCAGGCAAAAACCTTTTTCTGTCGTGCTGTTTGATGAAATTGAAAAAGCCCATCCGCGCATACTCGATAAATTCTTGCAAATACTGGAAGATGGCCGCCTGACCGATGGCCGTGGTGACACTGCGTATTTTTCTGAAACCATTTTGATCTTCACTTCCAACCTCGGTATCTATGTAGAAGACAGCCATGGGCAACGTCATGAAAATGTCAAACCAGGTGACAGCTATGAAACCGTGGAATTCAAGGTGCGTGCAGCCATAGGTAATTATTTCAAATTCAATTTATCACGGCCAGAATTATTGAACCGCATCGGTGACAATATCGTGGTTTTTGATTTTATTTCTGCTGAAGTCGCCGCCAAGATTTTTGATGGCATGCTACGCAATGTGGCACGCCGTTTGCAGGAAGAACTCAAGCTGCAACTGGCCATGCCAGCGGCAGTGCGCGATGAATTGCTGGCACGTTGCATACGTGACCTCAGTAATGGTGGCCGTGGCATAGGCAACCAGCTCGAATCGAATTTCATCAACCCTCTGTCGCGCGCTCTGTTTGAGCAAGAGCTGGAAGGCAAGCAACGTCTCACCGTAACGGCAATTACCGAAACCGATAAAGTCATCAGCCTGAGCCTGCAATTAGCATGAAGATAGCGATCAATAAAGCGCATTTCCCGGTCACTGTACTCGGGCCGGGGAGGCGCATAGGTATATGGGTACAGGGTTGCAGCATAGCTTGCAAGGGCTGTGTCTCGCAAGATACCTGGGCCAGGGATGGCAGCAAGGAAATGACAGTGGCGGGTTTAGTGAGCTGGTGCCGCGAAGTCAGCGCCGGGGAATTTGATGGCATCACCATTTCAGGTGGTGAACCATTCGAGCAACCCAAGGCACTGCATGCCCTGCTCGATGGTTTGCATTACTGGCGCAATAGTGCAGGTATGGATTTCGACATCCTTTGCTATAGCGGTTATCCACTCGCAACTCTGCAAAAAAAGCATGCAGGTTTGCTGCAAAAACTTGATGCCCTGATCCCCGAACCTTTTATCGCCAGCAAGCCCTTGACCCAGGCCTGGCGCGGCTCAGCCAATCAACCGCTGGTACTCCTGTCAGACCGCGCCAGGACGCGTATGCAGGCTTATGTTGATGCTCCTATAGATGAACAGGACAAGCGCATACAAACCATGATAGACGGCCAGCGTGTCTGGTATGTAGGCATACCGGCGCGTGGTGACATGCAGGCACTCGAGCAATTATGTGCCAGTCGTGGTCTGAGCTTTGATAGCGTCAGCTGGAGACCCTGAGTGAGTCAGATTTACATACGCCGCTGCCCCGCCTGTGAAACCGACAACGCGCCAGAAGTCATGCGTTGTGTTTGCGGCACCTTGCTGTCCGGTGTGGACTTGATGGAAAAGCGCGAACAGACAGAACCATCCAATGAGATAACGCAGCCAGCAAGCACGGTCACAGCAACAGAATTAATTTGCAGTTATGAGGATTGCGAACAAAGTAATCCGCCAGGTAGTGAACTATGTGTGTATTGCAATCGCCCACTGAGCAAGGAACCAACAACTCAAGATGGCAGCCAGATTCATAGCCTGTTATCGTTGCCGCAAGCCCTGCGTGATCGCTACAAAATACTACATCACCTGCCAACCCTGGGAGCAGAGGCCGAACTGTTACTGGTAGAGGAAAATACCTCTGCTATACAACGTGTCGCCAAGATTTATCGACATGGCATACATGGCAAATCTGAAGTCAGTGAAAGGCTGCAAGCGGTACCAGCCGAGCACCGCGTCGTCGTGCTGGAAGCTGGTGTGTCTGACGGCCATGCCTATGAGCTCATGGAATACTGTGAGCTTGGCTCATTAAAAAAAGTCGTACAAGATAAGCGGCCAGATCCTGCCATGCTGGAAAGCATAGTACGTGAACTGGTAACGGCCATCGCCAGTGTGCATAAAGCCGGACTTATCCACCGCGACCTGAAGCCCGAGAATATTCTGGTGCGCACACTGCAGCCACTGGATTTGATACTCACTGATTTTGGCATTTCATCTGTGCTGGATGCCACGCAAAGGCTGACTGGCACAGCGCGCACCTTGCCGTATGCCTCACCGGAAAGCCTGTCTGGCGTCATCGATGCCAAGGCAGATTATTGGGCGCTGGGCATGATCATGCTGGAACTGACTTTGGGCCAGCATCCATTTGCCGGTTTGTCAGAAGCGGTCATCCTGCACCACCTGACCACGCGCGAGCTGGAACTCAATGCCGTGCCGGATGCCTATATGCGCAAACTGCTGCGTGGCCTGCTCTTGCGGGATCCTAAAAAACGCTGGTGTGAGGAACAGATCATGCGCTGGCTGGCGCGCGATGCCAGCTTGCCAGATGCCGTTGAAACCATGGCCATGGGCGGTTTTCGCGAGCCCTATCATATAGGTCAATATCTGTGCCACACCCGCGAACAACTGGCAGTGGCACTGGCCCGCAACTGGGATGATGGCGTCAGGGATATCTCGAATGCGCAATTGCTGGCCTGGTTTCGCGATGTACAAAAAGATCAGAATGCGGTGCGGGTCTTGCTCGATATGCGCCAGGATAAAAAGCTCTCGGTCGATGTACAGCTATTGCGACTGATATTGCATCTGGCACCCGGCATACCACCGGTATGGCGTGGCGAAACCATAGAATTGCCTGCCATACTTGGCTATGCCAACCGATCATTAAAAGATGATGAAGCCGCCAGCAACTGGCTGAAGCAGTTGTACAACTATGGCGTGCTGGAAGCCTATGCCGATGCGGGCAACAAAGAGGTCGCCAGCATAGTGCAAAAATGGCAGGCTTGTTGCAAACAAATCGAGCAGGCCTGGCAAGAAGCTTTTGGCCTGGTGAAGGACTATGCCAGCAAGCAGTTGCCGGGAGAACACAGCAATATCGACAAACTCATGTACGGCCTTGAGACAGATGGCAGCGCACCGCTGCATAGATTGCATGCACGGGTGCTGGCGCTGGTCTATGATGAACGCTGGCCTGAGCGCCTGCGCAAGCGCCTGCAGGTCGCCTATGCCGGCCTGCGAGCTTATTGCCCCTGGTTATCTGCATTGGGTGAGATAGAAAAAATGCCGGTCGCCTCGCTGCTGGTGCTTGAAGCCCTGTTGCCGGAGGCGCAAAAAGCAGTTGAACGCCAGCAAAAAGCCGATGCCTGGCAGCGTAGCACAGAGCAGGATGCCGCCGCAGCAATAAAGCAGGAAGTCTTGCAAAGTATCAAAAGCTTGCGCACGGCTGCCACTGACAGTCTCTTGCCTGACAGCGCAGTAGAAGACTTGCAAAAGGCACTGGAAGAGTATTATGTATTGCTGGAAAAACTGCGCGCCTCAGCCAGCACGGAAGCAGCGTGGCAGGAAGCAAAGAAGAGTGCATCGCGGGTAGAACATATTGCCGCAGGAATATCCCGCGAGCTCAATCAACTGCTGGCAAGACGCACAGAAAACCAGGGCTGGGCGGGGCAGGAAATGCAGGTTTTTCTGGCCATTGCCATCATCGTGATACTTATCTTTTTCAGAAAGAGTAATTTTTACTGGATATTGCTGCTGGTCTCAGGCTTTGCCGCCTGGCGCTTCTTGCCTAATTTTTTGAGCATGCGCAAAATCCGCGAGTTGGGTGAGCAACTATAAATTCTGGAGTATCCATGTCTGCCATTTTTAATAAAATGAATTTGAAAGATCAGAGTGAAATACTGGTCTTGCATGCACCCGCATCATTTGAGCCCGAAATCGCGGCCTTGACCAAGGTCAAGGTACACAAGAAATTGTCTGGCATCAAAAAACTAAATTTTGCTTTGATATTCGTCAGCAAGCAGCAAGAGCTTGATGAAATCTCACTGGCCCTGAGCAAGCTGGTAGAGGGAGATGCCCTGCTGTGGTTTGCTTATCCCAAGGGAAGTTCGAAAAAATATCAATGTGAATTCAACCGCGATACTGGCTGGGATGTGATCAAGGCGGCGGGATTTGATACGGTGAGGATGGTGGCGATTGATGAAGACTGGTCAGCATTACGGTTCAGGCATGGCGACTTTATCAAAAATTCTAGCAGGAAAGCTGCTGGCTGAAGGCCTGATTATTTTACAGATAAAAATACTGACTCAATCCAGTCGGCCCTGAGCTGGATTGAGCGGGTTTGAGCTTTAAGGCAACCTGGCAAGGTAAGAATCAAACTTGTCCACTGCCAAACCAGCCCTTCATCTTATCCCTGGCACTCTCCTTCACATCGTCAGTAATATAAAAACTGACCGTCACCAGCGCACCCGCGATCACGCCGAGATCATCACTGTAACCAACCACTGGCAACATATCCGGCACTGCATCCAGCGGAAAAATAAAGTAACCCAATGCGCCAAAGATGACAGTCTTGGCCCAGGCCGGTGTCTCTGGCCTTTGCGCTGCATAGTACAGGCACAGCACTTTTTCTATGACTTCGCTACCTGCCGCTTGTGCATATTTCTTGAGCTTGTCCCAAAAACCTTTTTCACTATACGCTTTGCTATGTGACATGTTCTTGCTCCTCAATCATTGGCTTTTTTCACGGTGGCCAGCAAACCCGCCGCTGCCACGAATACGCCGCCAGAAAACTGGTTGAACATTTTTGCCTTGCCTTTGGACCGCAGCCAGGGGCCCATGCGTTCGGCAAAAACCGCATACAGCATCAGCACACTGAATTCAAAAAATACAAAGGTGCTACACAAGACCAAAAATTGCGGCAGCTTGGCAGCGGCCGGATTGATGAATTGCGGGAAGAAGGCGGTAAAGAACAGCAAGGCCTTGGGGTTGCTGGCTCCAACCAGCATGCCTTTAACGTACAGGCGCAAGCGGGTGCCGCGCAACTCGGTTTCTGTTGGCAAAACAAAATCACTGCTCTTGGCACGCAAGCTGCTGATGCCGAGATACAAGAGATAAGCCACACCGAGGTATTTGATGATGGTAAATACCAGTGCAGAGGTCGCCAGAATCGCACCTATGCCTATTGCCGAACAAGTCATGATGGCAATCAGGGAAGTGATATTCCCCAGTGCAGGGAACAAGGTCATGCGCGCACCGAAATTGATGCTGTTGGTGATGCACATCAAAACGGCGGGGCCGGGCGTAATGGTTAATACCAGAACGGCAAGGACATACAGCAACCAGGTTTCTATGGACATGCGGGCTCCCTGAAGTAATTTGAATAATCTCTCAGGGATATCTTAGTCGATTTCAGGGCAGGACACCTGCTGAAACTCAAGAAGCTTTGGCTACCTTGCGCGTTGCGGGCACCGATGGTGCAGATGGCGCAGGTGGCATATAAGCAGCCCACTCAGGTTTTTGCTCTTTACCGCTATCGATGATGACCATATAGCGCCCAGCCCAGGGATTGTCCTGGCGGTTTTTGTCGAGCACCCAAAATTTCTTGCCCTCTGCCACGCCTTGCATATAGTCCGCATCCAGCACCGAGTAGCGGTCCAGCAAAAGATTCAAAGTACCTGGTATCCGTACACAGCCCTTGGATTGCACTGTGCCCAGACGTGATTCGAGTACGCCAGGGTCAGTCGCATGCATTTGCAGACGCATGTCGGCGATAATTTTATCGCCCCAGCCTTTTTTGGCCTTTTGCCAGCCAAAATCAAAGACGCGCCGGCCTTTGATGCCATAACCGCGTATGCCCTTGCTGTTTTTGCTACCCTCGGCACGGTAATCCGGATTGGCCAGGCTATGGGCATACACCCCGACAGGGGTTTCAAAATGCTCAAAACCAGGAGAGCGCCCTGTAGAAACAGGTGAAGCACCAATGAACTGGTATTGCCCTTCCTGGTCTAACCAAAACAACATGGCAACCTGGACCTTGGGATTGCGATCGACCAGCATAATATATTGAGAAGGCAGGCTGGTGATGCTGTTAGTGCTAAGGGCGGTAGCCATCTGCTCTATATAGGATTGCAAGTCTTCTGGCGGTGGTTGCACCTGCTGCACTACGGTACTGGCATAGATGTCCTTGAGACTAAGGGCAGACTCCAGTGCTTGCGAGGGTGCGGCAAAGGCAAGTGCCACCGTGATGGCTATGGCAGGTTTAAGCAGGGATGAAAGCATCTTGAATGAGAAAAAGGAATCTGTAGTCTATGCAATGAGGCCCCGGGGCCTGTCCCTTTCAATATGCCGCAGTTTGATGGTCACAGACAAGTATAAACATCATGCTGGTATGCAAGGTGTTGCAACTTTGACTCATCGCAAACACCTTCATGTCACAAATACTATATTGCATGTTTTACACAGGAGGACTCAGCCGTGAAATATATGAAATTAACTGCGCTATTACCCTTGTCATTTTTTCTCTGTCTAAACATGCCTGCATTGGCAACGGGCAGCAATTGTTCAAACAAGGACATTGCCTGCGTCACCGGTGGTATAGGTGCTACGGAAAGGGAAGAATTGCAACAGCAGGCCGGGCAATACAATCTGTGGCTGCGCACTGCTGCCAATAAATCCGGCGCTTATCTGGCGGATATCAAAGTTATTGTGAGAGACGACAAAACCAAAGCCGTGCTGCTGACAACGACGCTGGATGGTCCCTGGATATTCCTGAATCTGCCCGAAGGCCGCTATGAAGTGGAGGCGCAATACCATGACAAGGCTAAACGATCTGATCAGATCGTCAAGAAAAATACCGAGATCAAAAAAGGCAACCAGCGCCAGATGATGATGTATTTCGAAGCCAGCAATGTCGGTGAACTGAATTACCAGCCTGCTCAATAAAACGCCGGGGCGTCAGTCCAGGTAAATCCTGGGCTTGTACACTTCCATGAAATTGTCTGGTTTGCTCAGTGGCGTGAAACCAAACTTTTCATACAGGCCAGCGGCGGTGCTGGTCGATAGCGTAAAGCGGCGCAGCTTGCTGACTACCGGGTGAGCCATGACTTCTTCCATCAGTAATCTGGAAATGCCCTTGCCGCGCATGTCGGTCACGACAAACACATCGACGAGGTTACCAAAGGTCGCCATGTCGGTGATGATGCGGCAAAAGCCCACCATGCGCTGTTGCTGGAAGATACTGAAACACAGGGAATTGCGCAGAGATTCCTCTACCACAGGTCGTGAAATGCCGGTGGCCCAACCACTTTCGGTCGTCAAGAATTGATGGACCAGGTCGATATCGATCTTGTCCTTGTCTGTCGTGATCCAGTATTCGCCAGCCGGTGTTGCGTTCATGCCGTTCTGTCCTTGTGCTTAGGTGCTTAGGTGCTTAGGTGATTAGGTGCTTAGGTGCTTAGGTGATTAGGTGATTAGGTGATTAGGTGATTAGGTGATTAGGTGATTAGGTGATTAGGTGATTAGGTGATTAGGTGATTAGGTGATTAGGTGCCTGGTTGCTTGGGAAGCTTTCAAAAATGCAATGCCAGGTTCAGACCACAAAGTAGTTTTCAAGTTCATTCAGATGGCTGGGCTACAACGCTGGCCAGGTAATTATTCTTGATACGAACATAGTGCTCTGCCGAGTATTTGAAATAGCTGATTTCTTCTGCCGTCAGGGCGCGGACTTTGACTGCCGGGCGGCCTACATATAAATATCCGCTTTCCAGTACCTTGCCCGGTGGCACCAGGCTGCCTGCGCCGAGCATGACATGCTTGTGGATAATGACATCATCCATGACGATGCTGCCCATGCCTATCAGGCATTCATCACCAATATTACAGCCATGCAGGATGACGGAATGGGCGATCGTCACATAATCACCAATAATCAAAGGCGAACCGGCAGGCTTGCTGGCATTCTTGTGTGAAACATGGCCCATGGCCAGATCCTGAAAATTGCTGCTATGGCCTATGCGTATGTGATTGACGTCGCCACGCAAGACGGCATTGCACCAGACTGAGCTATCCGGGCCGATTTGTACATCACCGATGATCTGGGCACTGGGGTGGATATAGCAATTTTTAGATATTTCAGGAAAGGTGGTCAGGTAGGGACTGAGTGGCATGGTGCAATCTTTGTGTTCATTGGAAGGTTTGAGCACTGATTTTAACTGATCGACATCATCAAGCCCATGTGGACAAATACTTAGATATCCACAGGATCAATTTCCACCGACCACCTGACACGGCTTTTCATCGCGCGCAAATCTGCTATCCAGGCTTTGACAAAGGCTTGCAGCGCCGGACGTGAGACTGACTCGACCAGCAATTGCGCTCTATCGACGTTAGCCACCCGGGTCATGGTCATGGGGATGGGGTCATTGATCATAATGCCCTGATGCTCGGTACAGAGCGCAGCTTCTTTCAAAAAAGCAATGGCAGTTTCCAGCTCTTTGGCTTCTGCCCGTAATAAAGCCTGGTACATGAAAGGTGGCATATGGGCTTGCTGGCGTTCATCCAGCAAGTCTTTGGCAAAGTCGGGGTAATTGTGTGACATCAGCGCATGGTAGAGCGGATGATCGGGGTAGCGGGTTTGTACCAGTACCTCGGATGCATTGCCGCCTTCTTTTTGCGCGGCCCGCCCAGCCCGACCAGCGACCTGCATGAGTTGGGCAAACAGGCGTTCACTGGCGCGGTAGTCTTGCGAGAACAGAGCAGCGTCCGGGTTCAGCGCTGCCACCAGGGTCAGGCGTTTGAAGTCATGCCCCTTGGCCACCATTTGGGTGCCAATCAGGATATCGACTTCACCGGCATGCACACGTTCAAAAGCAGCGGCAGCACTGCCTTTGAGACGGGTGGAGTCGGCATCAATGCGGAAAACCCTGGCCTCCGGGAAAAGCAGGGCCAGGCTTTCTTCCATGCGCTGGGTGCCGCGACCCAGCGGTTGCAGGTCTATATTGCCGCAAGTGGGGCATGAGCGCGGTATGCGTTGTTCCAGGCCGCAGTGATGACAACGCAATCTATGGTCACCTTTATGCAAGACCAGATGGGCAGTGCAGCGGGTGCAATTACTGATCCAGCCACAGGCATCACAGGCCAGTACCGGCGCATAACCGCGCCGATTGAGAAACAGGAGTGATTGCTCACCCTTCTCAAGACGTAGCTTGATCGCACCTATCAGTCTTTGTGTCAGGCCTTCGCTGGGTTTTTCTCTTTCCAGGTTGATGATACGTATGATGGGCAAGACGGCATGCTGGACTGCGCGCTCACGCAATTCCAGCAAACGGTAACGGCCAGTCTGCGCACCCTGCCAGCTTTCCAGCGAGGGTGTGGCTGAACCCAGCAAGATGGGTATCGAGAGCTGCCTAGCCCGCCACACAGCGAGGTCACGTGCAGAATAACGCAGGCCTTCCTGTTGCTTGTAGGAAGGGTCATGCTCTTCATCGATGATGATCAGCTTCAACCTGGGCAGGGATGCCAGCATGGCCAGGCGTGTACCGAGCACGATGCGGGCACGACCGGTATGCGCAGCCAGCCAGTGCAACATGCGTTCACCTTCTGCCATGCCACTGTGCAGGGTAGATAGCATCAGGCCAGGGAAACGGGCGCGGATATGCGATTCAAGCTGTGGCGTCAGGTTAATTTCTGGCACCAGGATCAGGATCTGGGCATCCGGCGTCTTTGCCAGTATTTTGGCGGCAGTCTGCAAATACACTTCCGTCTTCCCGCTGCCGGTCACACCAAACAAGAGATGCGGCGCATAGCCCTCGGCGTTGGCAACTGCATCCACCGCAGCTTGTTGCTCGGGATTTAATTGCGGTTCGCGTACCGGGCTGACATCAGCCTGCTCAGGCAATTTGGCCAGCTTCTTGATGGCGCGCTGCAGGGATACTGTCTTGATGGCTTTGAGGTTCTTGGGCAAGGCGGGTACAGCCACCTCACCTATGGGGCGCTGATAATACTCGGCGGCAAACTGGCATAGCGCCAGCCATTCTTTGTTCATGGCTGGCAGCTCATGCCTGACAGCAATGGCGTCGCGCAGCTTGGCAGGCGGGACATCCGTCTCGCTCACCACGTCCATGATCAGGCCGACGACTTCCTGGCGGCCAAAGGGCACAGCAGCCAGTTGCCCGGACTGGGGCAAGTCGGCAATTGCTCCGCCCTCTTCTTGCGCTGCCCACCGATAATCGAAGGTGCTGTCAAGAGGGGTATCGAGGGCCATGCGTAAATAAACTTGTTTCACGATCTAAGCCTGAACATGAAAATCGGCGCTAACTATTGATTTCATAAGGCTTTTTGACATATCCACAGTTTCTGTGGATAACTTTGTGGAGAAAGGTCTATTGACATCGGTTTTCGCTAGCGTTTACGGGGGTTTCCACAAAATGCCCTGTCTCAGAGCCAAGAATTTAGTCGTTTAAAATCAATGGCTTATAAAAAATGCTGGAAGACAAAAAAATATTTTTGAAAATATTTTTTGCCGCCCCGATTTTGTGCATAAGTGATAGAAAATGTGCATAGAAATGCAAAATTTTTCTGCCGCCAATCCATTGGTTTCCCACAGCTTTCAGGCTGGAAAAGTACGCCAGTACTATGTTTTGCAGAGCAACATGACGCAAAGACAAGCGTCTCAGCCACTTGTTGTTTTGCCAGTGCCTGAATATACAGACTTTGCCAGCGGCCTGACCAGAAACACTGGCTGGACCAGCCACTTTGTTACAGGAAATGGCGAAAACCATGCATATTTTATAAACAAATACCGCTACCTGCTACGCCTGACGCTGTTGACGACTATATTCATGCACCGTTTCGACCAGCACGGTGACCGATTCAACCGGTGTAAATTGCGAAATACCATGACCCAGGTTAAATACATGGCCATGCCCCGCCGCAGGTTTGCCATAACTATCCAGCGCAGCAATGACTTGCTTGCGGATTTGTTCAAGCTCGGCAAACAGTACTGCCGGATCAAGATTACCCTGCAAGGCGACCTTGTCACCCACTTTGGCGCGTGCCTGACCCAAATTCATGGTCCAGTCCAGTCCCAGGGCATCCGCACCGATATCGGCCAGTTGTTCCAGCCACAGACCACCGCCCTTGGTAAAGACAATGGCAGGAATACGCTTGCCATCTTTTTCTTTTTGCAGTTGGCTGACGATATCGCGCATATAAGACAGCGAAAACTCTTGATAAGCGCCATCTGCCAGCGCCCCACCCCAGCTGTCAAAAATCATCACGGCCTGGGCACCGGCATCGATTTGCGCATTCAGATAAGTAGCCACGGCATCGGCATTCGTGCGCAGGATATGGTGCATGAGGTCCGGACGTTTGTACATCATGCTCTTGACGGTATGAAAGTCGCGCGAGCCCTGGCCTTCCACCATATAACAAGCCAGTGTCCATGGGCTGCCGGAAAAACCGATCAGCGGTACGCGGCCATCCAGAGCGGTGCGGATTTGCGTTACAGCATCAAAGACATATTGCAGGCTGCCTGCTTCTGGCACTTTGAGCGCCATGACGTCTTTTTCATCTTTTAACGGGCGCTCAAACTTCGGGCCTTCGCCTTCTTCAAAGTACAGACCCAGGCCCATCGCATCCGGCACAGTCAGGATGTCGGAGAACAAGATGGCCGCATCCAGGCCATAACGGTCTATAGGCTGCAAGGTTACTTCAGTCGCGAAACCAGGGTTCTTGGCCAGGCTCAGGAAAGAACCCGCACCTTTTCGGGTAGCGCGGTATTCTGGCAAATAACGGCCAGCCTGGCGCATCAGCCATAAAGGTGTGTAATCAGTTTCCTGGCGCAACAAGGCTCTGAGGAAGGTGTCGTTTTTGAGTGGGGCAAAATTCATGGCCATAAGTGCTTTCGGTGACGCTGCGTGCATCTGCTTATCTACTGACATGGTCAAACTACGCAGACTATTGCTGTATAAGCGACATTATCGCCTATGCGCGCAGGATAGGCATCTGATCTGCGACAAGTGGCGCAATTTTCAGCAAAATTTCCGGCAATAAACTGTGGATAACTTTGTGGATAGAAATGACAGAATGCCAGTTTACTGATTTATTTTAAATTCGGTTAACAGGATTATTCTGTAAGTCATTGATTTTATTGGGAAGGAATACCAGTTTATGAAAAATTCCCGTTTTTTAGCATAAATCGCGTGCAAACGAAATTGTGCATAAGTACCAAAGCTTTATTATTTTTCTTGACGATTTTGCAGAAATGTTTTCGCTAATTCTTCTGCCCAAATACTGACGCCAAGTGCTGACGGATGGTAGCCATCTTCGGCCATCTGGCGCGCATCTTGAAGATTTGCGGTAAACGGCAAATGCAAAACCTGCTGCCGGGACAGTGCCATCTCGCGGTTTATTTGATCCAGCGCACGCGCCTTCATGCCCAAAACCTGGCGCAAAGGAGCTGGCAAAGCGGGGAAAACCTGCATCGGTGGCACGCCCGCCAATACGATAAGACCACTTGATTTTAGCAACATTTGCAATTCATCCAGCAGACTTTGCAGCTCGGCCCGATAGCTATTAACCGCGCAAAAGCTGGTTGTATCATTGACTCCAAAAGCGACCAGAATGAGATCCCACGCTGGCGATGCATGGCCTTGTGCCTGACGAAATGCTGGCAAGGCTTGCCTGGCCCAGGACAAGCGTGCGCCATTTCGCCCCAGAGCCTGCCATTCCACAGCAGTATCCAGCTTGTCAGCCAGGGCTTTTGCCATTTGTGCGGTAATGGCTTCTTGATAATTCGCCACGCCCACACCCGCAACCGGTGACTCGCCTATACCCAACACCCTTAAGTTATCCACAGGCCGACTCGCATGAGTCCACAGCCCATGTGCCTGGTCACTGGCTTCGGGCAGGCGTGGTGTGGCTGCGCGGGTACGCCTCCCCTGCCATGCCAGCAAGGGATACAGCGGTGCTGCCAGCAGCTCAGGCCAGTAGCTAAATTTCATTTACTGAACTTCATGCATTGAGTTTGATGAACTGAGCTTCACTCTACCTTGAGCTTGCTGTAATCAGGATTACCCGGTGGATATGTGAGCTTCAGGCTCAGCAGCTTTTCTTGAACGATGCTGGCTATCACGAGATTGCGCTGGGTCTTGGAGTCTGATGGCACGGCATACCATGGCGCGTGATCGGCATCTGTTGCCTGCAAGGCATCTTCATAGGCTTCTTGATATGCGTCCCAGTATTTACGTTCGACCAAATCCTGGGGATCAAACTTCCAGTGTTTTTCAGGATCAGCCAGACGCTCTTCCAGCCTGACTTTTTGCTCGGCCTTGGAAATATGCAGGAAAAATTTCAGGATCACCGTACCAGTCTCGGCCAGCATGCGTTCGAAATCGCGTATCTGCGCATAACGGCGCTTGCATTCAGCCTGGTCTATCCAGTCGTGTACGCGGGTAATCAGGACATCTTCATAATGGCTGCGGTTGAAGATGGTAATTTCACCCTTGCCCGGTAATTCTTTATGGATGCGCCACAGGTAATCATGATTTTTTTCATCGGTACTGGGGGCTTTGAAAGCCACCGTGCGGGCACCCAGAGGATTGATTTGTCCAAATACACCTTTGACCGTACCGTCTTTACCAGAGGTATCCATGCCCTGCAGGATAATCAATAGCTTGCGGTCATGAGCAGCATACAAAACATTTTGTAAATCAGAAATTTCTTCTGCCAATTTCAAGGTTGCCAGTTTGTCGGCGGCCTTGTCTGCATTTTTTTCAGTGGCGGCCGTACCTACCAGTTTTTTATTGGCATTGGCATCCTTGACCTGAAAACCTTTACCTACCCGAAACAAGTCCGCAACTGTCATTCAAGTCTCCAATCAATATTGTTTAGCTTACAAAAAATAGATCTCAAAATTAGAGATAATGTTTTGATGATAATATGAAAAGTGCCGCATACCCTAGCAAGACTACAAATGCTTTCAACAGGCTGACACTGTTTGTGTGGCATACATCGCCAACTCATTGCACATGATACGAAAGAAAACTTATTATCTGGCCGCATTGTTATTGCCCATATTGCTGACCTTACTCAGTGTCGCATGTGCGCAATTCGGCGTGTTGCGCGAATTATCGCGCTTTCTGGTTGGGTCTCTGTTCATTGGTGGCATACCGTATTTACTGACGCTGCTGGTGTTCAGTATTGCTTTTTTTCGTCTGGATGAAAACAAGTTTGTTTTCTACTGCCATTTTGCACCGTTCGTCATGGCGTTGGCATTTGGTGTTAGTGCTGCGGTCATTATGATGATCAACGAAAGGCGCATCTACATCGCTGACCTGTTCCATCTGTTTATGATAGGCGGCTTATACAGCCTGCTGGTAGGGTATTTCTATGTATTGCTGGCGGCGATCATTTTCAAACTGCTCAAGTCGATAAAATTGATCTACGTGGAGCCACACCGGGCTTTTTATGAATAATCACCTTACCCTGAACATGACTGATTTTTTTATTCCAAATCAAATAATGAGTGTCCGCAAATGGATAGCTGCTTTTGCCCTGGTGGCGGCCTTGCCTGCTTGCGCTACGGCTGAAGACAAGATTATTACGATTACCACCCATACCAATTTAGTGGCAGACAGTGCCAAGGGGGTGGAGTTCTCAGCTGCATCAAAAGCATTGAATCTGCTGATCAAGGAGCGCAAATTTGAAGAGGCCGACAGAAAAGCGAAAGAAAATTGCCGGTCTTATGAATCCATTTTTGACAGCAGCAAAAAGCAATTCTCTTTCCAGACGACTCAAGAATTTGAGGAATTCAGCAAAGCCAGCAAACTGGATTTTGAATGGATAGAATGGGGTTATAAAAACTGCCTGCAAGTCCAGGCCTTTGTTGCGGTTGAAAGAAGGGATTTGCAACAGGCTTTGTCCATGCTCAGGAGAGTTGAATATCTGGCCCCGGTTTCTGCTGGCACCTCGGTAGAAATTGGCTATGTCTTGAATCAGCTGGCCAAGCCAACGGAAGCCTTGCAAACCTATCGTCATGCTCATGAATTGAGCAAACAATATTCCTCACAACGCCCTTATCTGGCGATGTCCCTGCGCGGCATAGGATTTTCTTTGATAGAGCTTAAGCAGCTTGATGAGGCAGAAAAAGCTTTTCAGGAATCCTTGCAAATCGAACCTGAGAATAAACTGGCGCAAAACGAACTTACGTACATACAGCAATTGCGCTCAGCAAAGCAAACTCAGACACGGTAAAGATGTTCTATCTTGATGCACCTGTCCATCACTACTTTGATACCTGCTGCCTCTGCCCTGGCGGCAGCTTCTGTATTTACGATGCCTGATTGCATCCACAGATAAGGCGCAGCTATATGTATTGCCTCTTCCACAATCGGCGGAATATCAGCCGCATTGCGAAAGCAATCGACGATATCGATACGGTGTTCTGCTGCGGCAGTGATCAGATCAGGATAGCAATGCTCGCCCAATATGATGTTTCCTGCCTCACGCGGATTGACAGGGATGATGCGATAGCCATGTGCCTGCATATAGGCAGACACGCCATAACTGGGGCGGGAAATTTTTGAGGACAGGCCGACGACGGCGATGGTTTTACTTTTGCTCAGTATTTCGGCAATCAATTCTTGTTCCACAGGCATGGGCAGTTCCAGTATTGATCCAGTTTGACGGCATGGAAAAACAAAAAGGCAGCCTGAGCTGCCTTTCCATTGTACTGCTTTCGTCGCGAAAAATTTTCGCAGCGAAATTAACGCTTTTGACGCAATCTTTGTATCGCTGCCAATTGGGCGATCGCGGATGCCAGTTCTGCCTGTGCTTGCGCATAGTCAATCTTGGAATCACGATTAACCAAAGCTTGTTCTGCCAGTCTCTTGGCTTCGCTGGCTTTGGCTTCGTCCAGATCGTGACCGCGAATCGCTGTATCGGCCAAAACTGTCACTGCATTCGGTTGCACTTCAAGCAGGCCACCGGCGACGAATACGAACTCGTCTTCGGCTTTGCCCGGAACCTTGATGCGCACCGCGCCCGGCTTGATGCGGGTAATCAGTGGTGTATGTTTCGGATAGATACCCAATTCACCAGCCTCACCCGGCAACGCGACGAATTCGGCTTCACCGGAGAAGATCAGCTCTTCTGCGGAAACCACGTCAACGTGAATAGTGTGTGCCATGTTGGACCCTTATTATTCGCTCAAAAAAGCTATGGTGCAGTCAATCTCAACTGCACCGCCAGTGCGCTTAATTAATTAAGCAGCAGCCAGTTTTTTCGCTTTTTCGATTGCTTCGTCGATAGTACCTACCATGTAGAACGCTTGTTCTGGCAGGTGATCGAGTTCGCCGGAAGCGATCATTTTGAAACCACGGATCGTTTCTTTCAAGGAAACGTATTTACCTGGAGCACCGGTAAACACTTCAGCAACGTGGAAAGGCTGAGACAGGAAACGCTGCATCTTACGTGCACGTGCGACCAGCAGTTTGTCTTCAGGAGCCAATTCATCCATACCCAGAATCGCGATAATGTCGCGCAATTCTTTGTAGCGCTGCAAAGTACCTTGAACAGCGCGGGCTGTTTCATAGTGCTCTACACCAACCACTTGTGGGTCCAGCTGACGGGATGTTGAATCCAGTGGATCAACCGCAGGGTAGATACCCAGGGAAGCGATGTCACGGGACAGAACAACGGTGGAATCCAAGTGAGCAAATGTGGTTGCTGGAGATGGATCGGTCAAGTCATCCGCTGGAACATATACGGCTTGGATGGACGTAATGGAACCAGTTTTAGTGGAAGTAATACGCTCTTGCAGACGGCCCATTTCTTCAGCCAGTGTAGGTTGATAACCCACGGCGGAAGGCATACGACCCAGCAAAGCGGATACTTCAGTACCTGCCAGTGTGTAACGGTAGATATTATCCACGAAGAACAAAACGTCTTTGCCTTCGTCACGGAAACCTTCAGCGATCGTCAAACCTGTCAGAGCAACGCGCAGACGGTTACCTGGTGGTTCATTCATCTGACCATATACCATCGCAACTTTGGAGTTTTCTGGATTTTCCAGATCAACCACTTTTGCGTCAGCCATTTCGTGGTAGAAGTCATTACCCTCACGAGTACGCTCACCCACACCGGCAAACACGGACAAACCGCTGTGTGCCTTGGCGATGTTGTTGATCAGTTCCATCATGTTGACGGTCTTACCTACACCCGCACCACCGAACAGACCGACCTTACCACCTTTAGCGAATGGGCAAACCAGATCAATAACTTTGATACCGGTTTCCAGCAATTCCTGGGATGGGGACAGTTCGTCGTATGCAGGGGCTTTACGGTGGATGGATGCTGTCTGCTCGTGGCTGACAGGACCGCATTCATCGATAGGGTTGCCCAGTACGTCCATGATGCGACCCAGCGTTGCTTTGCCGGTTGGTACCATGATAGGGTTGCCAGTGTTGGAAATAGTCATGCCGCGACGCAGACCATCAGAAGTACCCAGAGCAATCGTACGGACTATGCCGTCACCCAATTGCTGCTGAACTTCCAATGTCAGCTCGGAGCCTTCCATTTTCAAGGCGTCATAAATCTTAGGCATCGCGTCGCGTGGAAATTCAACGTCCACAACAGCGCCGATACACTGAACGATTTTGCCATTAGCCATGTTCGTTCCTTCTTAATATTTAAATTCAGTTTAGACCGCTGCCGCGCCGGCGACGATCTCGGAGAGCTCTTTGGTAATGGCGGCTTGACGGGTTTTGTTATAAACCAGTTTCAGTTCGCCAATCACGTTACCTGCGTTATCAGTTGCTGATTTCATCGCCACCATACGGGCCGATTGTTCAGATGCCATGTTTTCCGCTACGGCCTGGAAAATCAGTGCTTCTACATAACGTATCAACAATTCATCAATGACCGTTGCAGCATCTGGCTCATACAGATAATCCCAGGTATGGGCATTCTTCTCTGTCGCCAGCTTGTCCGCTGTCAGGGGCAACAACTGCTCCATCACCGGCTCTTGCTTCATGGTGTTGATAAATTTTGTATAACTCAGGTAAACCGCGTCCAGCTTGCCTTCCTGATACGCGTCCAGCAAAACTTTGACTGGACCTATCAGTTTGTCGAGGTGAGGAGTGTCGCCCAATTGTGTGACATGGGAAACCACTTGCGCACCTACGCGATTCAGGAAGCCGAGACCTTTATTACCAATTGCGACCGCTTCTATCTTTGAACCCTTACCTTCGAGTTCACGCATTTTGCTGGTGACAAGACGCAACACGTTCGTGTTGAGACCGCCACACAAACCTTTATCTGTCGTTACAACAATCACGCCAACTTTCTTGGACAGATCTTGTTGCACCATAAAAGGATGCGTGTACTCTGGGTTGGCCTGTGACAAGTTAGCCGTAATCGTACGAATCTTTTCACTGTACGGGCGAGCCGCACGCATCCGGTCCTGCGCTTTACGCATTTTGGATGCGGCGACCATTTCCATCGCCTTCGTGATCTTCTTCGTATTTTCTACGCTTTTGATCTTGCCACGTATCTCTTTGCCTGCAGCCATGAGTATTGACTCCTTCTAGCTACAGTAAATTAATAGGCGCCGGATTTTTTGAAATCAGCAATTGCGGCAGCCATGGCAGCTTCGCCATCTTTGTCCAGTTGCTTGGTTTCTTCGATCTTCTGCAGCAATGCTGCATGGCTCGTTTTCATGAAATTATGCACGCCTGCTTCGAACGCCAGCACTTGCTTGACCGGTACATCATCCAGGAAGCCTTTGTTCACGGAGAACAGAGTAACGGCCATCAGGGAGATAGACAGTGGAGCATATTGAGCTTGCTTCAACAATTCAGTAACGCGGGCACCACGATCAAGCTGCTTGCGTGTCACTTCATCGAGGTCAGAAGCGAACTGAGCAAACGCTGCCAATTCACGGTACTGTGCCAAGTCATTACGGATACCGCCGGACAAGTTTTTGATAACTTTAGTCTGCGCAGCACCACCAACGCGGGAAACCGAGATACCAGCGTTGATCGCTGGACGGATACCTGCATTGAACAGAGATGTTTCCAGGAAGATCTGACCGTCAGTAATCGAAATTACGTTGGTAGGAACGAAAGCGGAAACGTCACCAGCCTGAGTTTCAATGATAGGCAATGCTGTCAAAGAACCTGTTTTACCTTTAACTTCACCTTTGGTGAAAGCTTCAACGTAGTCTGGGTTAACGCGTGCTGCACGTTCCAGCAAACGGCTGTGCAAATAGAATACGTCACCTGGGTAAGCTTCGCGGCCTGGTGGGCGGCGCAGCAACAGGGAAACCTGACGGTAAGCAACAGCTTGTTTGGACAGATCATCATAAATGATCAGTGCATCTTGACCGCGGTCACGGAAGTATTCACCCATCGCGCAACCGGAGTAGGCGGATACGTATTGCATCGCTGCAGATTCAGCAGCAGTAGCAGCAACAACGATGGTGTATTCCATGGCGCCGTGGGCTTCGAGAGCGCGCACAACGTTTTTAACGGAAGAAGCTTTTTGACCAATCGCTACATAGATACATGTAACGTTTTGACCTTTTTGATTGATCACGGCATCGATCGCAACAGCTGTTTTACCAGTTTGACGATCGCCAATGATCAATTCGCGCTGACCACGACCAACCGGTACCATGGAGTCGATAGACTTCAGGCCAGTTTGCATAGGTTCAGAAACGGATTGACGTGCAATAACGCCTGGCGCAATCTTTTCGATAGGCGCGGACAGTTTTGCATTGATAGGACCTTTGCCGTCGATAGGCTGACCCAGCGCGTTAACGACACGACCACGCAGTTCAGGACCGATAGGCACTTCCAGAATACGGCCGGTACATTTAACTGTATCGCCTTCGGAGATGTGTTCGTAGTCACCCAGGATAACGGCACCAACGGAATCACGTTCCAGGTTCAGCGCCAGACCAAATGTGTTGCCTGGGAATTCCAGCATCTCGCCTTGCATCGCGTCAGACAGACCGTGAATGCGGCAGATACCGTCGGTAACGGAGATAACCGTACCTTGATTGCGAATCTCAGCTGTGTCGCCAAGGCCTTGAATCCGGCTCTTGATCAACTCGCTGATTTCAGATGGGTTGAGTTGCATACTAACTCCTAATATTTATTACGTTCTTACGCGGTCAGGGCGCCGTGCATTTTCTGCAGTTTCGCGCGTACCGACGTGTCGAGCACCTGATCACCAACCACGATGCGTACACCACCGATCAAAGAGGAATCCACTTTGACTGTAGGGTGCAACTTGCGGCCAAATTTCTTTTCCAAGAGCACTGAGAGCTCGCTCAACTGAGCTGCCGAGATTTCAAATGCGCTAGTCACTTCAGCATCTGCAGCGCCTTCGAGGGCGTTTTTCAGAGCATGAAACTGGAAAGCGATTTCCGGCAACAAAGTCAGACGGTCATAGTCAGCGAGTGTGTTGATGAAGTTTTTCGCTTCAGCAGTCACTGGAGATTTGATCGCAGACAAGAAAATCTCAGCTTTTTGATCAGCCGAGACTTTGGGGTTGTGTGCAAGAGCTTGTACATCGGGATGCGCACCTACCTGTGCCATCTCGGTAACCAGTTCCGACCAGGCGGACAGGTTACCGGTTTGGGCAACACGAAACAGCGCTTCTGCGTAAGGACGAGCGATCGTTGCGATTTCGGCCATGATTACAGCTCGGTTTTCAGTTGGGTCAACAGATCAGCGTGAGCAGATGCGTTAACTTCACGTTTCAGAATTTGTTCTGCGCCTTTGACTGCCAGAGTGGCAACCTGGTCGCGCAATTCTTCGCGTGCTTTAGTCACTTGATTTTCAGCATCCGCTTTTGCTGCAGCAATAATGCGGGCAGCTTCAGCAGCAGCAATGTTGCGAGCTTCTTCAACGATCAGAGCAGCGCGTTTTTCTGCGTTGATGATGTGTGTTTTGCTCTCTTCACCAGCAGCAGCCAATTGAGCCTGCACGCGCTTTTCAGCAGCTTGCATTTCCAACTTGCCTTTATCAGCAGCAGCCAAACCGTCTGCAATGCGCTTCATGCGCTCATCGATCGCACCAATCACTGGTGGCCAGATGAATTTTGCAGTCACCAAAGCCAGGATGAAAAACACCCCAGCCTGATACCACATAGATAGATTCAGATTCACTTTAGTTTCCTTATCAAATTAATCGTTCCGCAGGCCAGAGACCTGCGGTAGAAAAAGGAAAGCTATTAGCCTTTGAATGGGTTTGCAGTTGCGAAGAACATGGCGATACCAACACCGATAATGAACGCAGCATCGATCAGACCAGCCAACAACAACATTTTACCTTGCAGTTTGTCCATCAATTCTGGTTGACGAGCAGACGCTTCCAGATATTTACCACCCATCATAGCGATACCGATACAAGCACCCAAAGCGCCCAAACCGATGATCAAACCACAAGCCAATGCAACGAAAGCGACGTTAGTCATGAGAAAACTCCTAGAAAGTTAAAATTAAAATACCAAAATCAAAAAACTAAAACCAAAACCAAAACTAAAACCAAAAACCTAAAACTTCAAAACTTAATTAATGCGCTTCGTGAGCCTGACCCATATATACCAGAGTCAACATCATGAAAATAAACGCTTGCAGAGGTACGATCAGGATGTGGAAGATGGACCAGGCAGAACCCAGTACCAAATGACCAATACCGCCGAAGATGGAATCGGAAGCACCCAGCAAAGCTGCAATCAACAGGAACAACAATTCGCCAGCAAACATGTTGCCGAACAACCGCATACCGAGCGAGAAAGTTTTCGCTGCGTATTCAACCAGATTCAATGCCAGATTGAAAGGGAAGAGCATAGGACCAAACGGTGCGCTGAACAATTCCTTGATGAAACCGCCTACGCCTTTGATCTTGAAGCTGTAATACATCATCAGGCAGAAAATACCGATGGAAATACCGAGAGTACCGTTCAAGTCAGCAGTAGGAACCACGCGGTGAGGCATTTCATGATCCAGGCCAAACAAAGGGAACAGCCATTGAGAGAACAGATCAACTGGCAGGAAATCCAGGGAGTTCATCAATACCACCCAGACAAATACCGACAATGCCATAGGAGCGATAAAGCTTGTGTTGCCGTGAACGATGCTTTTTGCATTGTTATCGACCATTTCGATGAGCATCTCAACTGCGCACTGGAAACGGCCAGGTACGCCGGAAGTTGCCTTGCGTGCTGCCATGTACATAATGATAGTACCCAGCAAGCCGCAAACGACTGACCAGATAACCGTATCAATATTGACATACGACATGTCCCACAGGGACGTTTGTGCCTGATGGCCGTGGTTTGTCAAATGCCCAAGGTGATGGGCTATATATTCTGACGGAGTGACTTGTTCAGCTGAGCTCATGATCAGTGCCTAAAGAGTAAAATGAAATAGCTTTTCAGTACGACGATGAAGGCGATCAAAAAGGCCGGCCAGTTGACATCGGGGTACCAGAAGACAACCGCTGCCATCAGCGCGACTGTCGATATAACTTTGAAAAATTCACCGATGAAAAAACTCATCGGATTTGCTCCTCCAGGCCTCCGGGCGCTCATAGTCAGGCGCAACGCGAACAAGGCATTTGGGATCGCACAAGACAATCCACCGAACAGGGCAGACAATCCGTAAGAAATATTGCCGAAAATTCCAGCAAGCAAGCCCGCAACCAGCGCTGCTACCAGTTGCAGCAGTATGATGCGTGCCATGCTTCCCTCATTTATCCAGGACTTGCGCAAAATAGCAGCAATGGATCAAGCTCATCGCCAGCCCCATTATCCAGTTTTGCACTGTGTTCATCAGGGGGCTTTGCTGGACTATCTTGCGTAAGTCCTACAATTTTATAAATATGACAGTTGAATTTGATTGGCTTGCCACGATATAACCGGGCAGCGCAAATCCTCGCCAATCAAAACCACGGAATTATACGTGGTAGTGCGTAATAACGTCAAACGTTTGATGCATAAGGCTAAATGTTTGGTGCATTGCCTGAAAACCTGCCATTAATGCGCCATTTTGGTGCTTTTTTTATTATTGTACTGGTTTTCCCATTTTTGCTGTTTTTGCAATCAACGCGCTCAACCAGTCCTGGCCTTGCTTCCAGCTACCCAGACCAGACTCGCCATTGATATGGCCTTTTGCACCGATCAGGTGCAGCTCGGCTCCCCAGTTTTTTGCCCAGGCTTGTGCAATTGACACATCGCACCAAGGATCGTCACTAGATGCTACCACGGCGACCGGAAAGGGAAACCTGGTCAGGGGCATGGGATTGAAAGTGGGGGCAGGAAAATTTTCCCGCCCGACATTCGGCGGCGCCACCAGAAACGCTGCTTTGACTTTGCTTTTATCTGCGACGTCCGGCATGCCGGACGCCAGCCACCAGGCAGTCAGCGCACAACCCATGCTGTGCGCGACCAGTACCACTTCGTCATCAACCGCATTCACGGCAGCTGACAAAGTGGCAACCCACACATCCTTGACCGGATGATCCCAGTCTTGTTGCTCTACTCTTTTTATATTGACTAATTCGGCTTCCCAGCGTGTTTGCCAGTGGCCGGGGCCGGAGCTATACAGGCCGGGTAAAGTCAGTATCTGCATGGGTCAAATCTTTTTACTGTCCACGTATCTTTAAAATGATGCCATCCAGACTATCAAGGTCGGCAAAATCGATCAGCATCTGCCCCCTGCCCTTGCTGCCTAATTTAAGGGCAACCTGGGTCGCCAGCAAATCGGATAACTCTTCTTCCAGGCGGGTGATGTCACGGGATTTTTCCGCTTTGTCGCGCGGCTTGCCATTCGCGCTCATCTCAGCCGTGGTCTTGGCAACCAGCTTTTCTGCTTCACGGACAGACATGCGCTTGGCGACGATCTGGTTGGCCAGTTGTATCTGTGTGGCGGCGTCGGTTACCAGTAATGAGCGGGCATGGCCCATGTCGATGTCACCTGCCATCAGCATCGTTTGCACGGGTTTGGCCAAGTTCAGCAGACGCAACAGGTTCGATACAGCGCTGCGGGAGCGCCCTACTGCATTGGCTGCCTGCTCGTGGGTGAAAGAAAAGTCGGTGATCAACCTGTGTATACCTTGGGCTTCTTCCAGAGGATTCAAGTCTTCACGCTGCATGTTCTCGATGAGAGCCATGGCGGCGGCGGCCTGGTCATCCACATCCTTGACCAGTACCGGCACTTCTTCCATCCCCGCCATTTGCGAAGCGCGGAAACGGCGTTCACCGGCAATGATTTCGTAACGGGTTACGCCATTGTTTTGTCCTATCGGGCGAACCAGGATGGGTTGCATCAAACCCTGAGCCTTGATGGAGGCCGCCAGCTCGGCCAGCGCGCCCTCGTCCATGCGGGTGCGGGGTTGGTACTTACCTGCTTGCATTTGTGCCACGTTCAGGCTGGTAGGGGCACCAGTGACGGTAGGTACGGCTTCGGCAAAGTCGGCGGCACCGCCGAGCAAGGCGTCCAGACCACGGCCCAGACCTTTTTGTTTTTTGATCGACATACTTATTTTTCCAGTTGTTTAATTCTTTCCACCATCTCTGCACCAAAGGCGATATAGGCTTGCGCCCCTTTGGATGCAGGATCAAACACCACGCCGGGGATACCGTAAGATGGTGCTTCTGCCAGACGGACATTGCGCGGGATCAGGGTCTTGAAAACCTTGTCGCCAAAATGCTGTTCGAGCTGGTCAGAGACTTGTTGCGATAGTGTCATGCGCGGGTCAAACATCACGCGCAGTAGGCCGACTATCTTCAAGTCAGGATTCAGATTGGCTGAGACTTTCTTGATAGTATTGGCCAGGTCGGACAAACCTTCCAGCGCATAGTATTCACACTGCATGGGGATGATTACGCCATGCGCGGCACACAGGCCATTCAAAGTCAGCAGCGACAAGGCTGGCGGACAGTCGATGAGGATAAAGTCATATTCAGCATCGACCTTGGCCAGGGCTTCGCGCAGGCGTTTGTCACGGTTGTCCAGCGAGACCATTTCCACTTCAGCACCAGCCAGCTCACGGTTGGCCGGCAAGACATCGAAACGGCCAGATTCAGAACGCAGTTTGGCGGTTGTCACATCAGACATACCGAGCAAGACTTCATAAATGGAAGCGGTCAGCTTTGCCTTATTGATACCTGCTCCCATGGTGGCATTACCCTGGGGGTCGAGATCAACCAGTAAGACGCGTTGATCGAGTTTCGCCAGGCCTGCGGCGAGATTGACGGTAGTTGTGGTTTTACCCACACCACCTTTTTGGTTTGCTACACAAAAGATTTTTGCCATAGAGGTTTCCGTGAAATCAGGCCTGGGTTTTCTTGATAAAGACGAGGTGACGTTCTGCCTGCAAACCAGGCACCGTCAAGGCTTGCAACTTATCCACATGCCAGCCAGCGGGCAGGCTGTCTATTTCCTGTTTCGGTTCCACGCCTTTCATGGCGATGAACTGGCCACCTTCGGCCAGCAGATGACCAGACCAATTGACGAAATTGGCCAGCTCAGAAAATGCGCGTGAAGTGATGACGTCAAATGCTTCCTTGACCTGCAAGGCTTCTACCCTGCCGGTATGGACGGTAACATTCTTCAAACCCAGCTCAGTCTTGGCCTGGGTCAGAAAGGCAGTCTTTTTACTGACCGTATCTATCATGGACACTTTGGCCTGTGGATAAGTAATGGCCAGCATCATACCGGGCAAACCGCCACCGGCACCTACATCCAGTATATTTTTTGCATCCTTGAATGCCGGAGCGGCAGAAAGCGAATCCAGCAAATGTTGCCTGACCATGTCTTTTGGGTCACGGATAGCCGTCAGGTTATAAACAGAGTTCCATTTTGACAATAATGACAAATAAGCAATCATGTTATCAATTTGATCATTATTTAGATCCAGAGCCAATTCCTCAACACCGCTCTGTAACATCGATCTTAACTGTGCTTGTTCCACGTGAATCATACGGCCCTGCCCTCGATTAGCTTCTTGTTTTTCATTTCAGTTTTATTTTTCGTTTTAATTTCTTGTGCTTGGCAGGCATGCTCATGCCAAAGCGCTTGCAAAAACATGCCTGCAATCTGATGTTCCACGTGAATCAATCTACTGGGGTGTCAGCAACCGTCTCAGCCACTGCATCTGCATTCGCCATGAACTCTTTAAAACCACGCTTCTTCAGATGTACCAAAAGCAGGGAAATCGCTGCAGGCGTCACGCCAGAAATACGGCCACACTGGCCCAGGCTTTCAGGCTGATGCTTGTTGAGTTTTTGCCTGACTTCAATGGATAGCCCATTCACTTCCATATAATCAAAACCCACTGGCATTTTGAGATTCTCAAAATGCGCATGGCGCTCAACCTCTTTGGCCTGCCTGTCTATATAACCGGCATATTTAACCTGTATCTCTACCTGCTCACGCACATGTGGATCAAGCACTCCTGGCCCGGCCAGCTCCTGCCCTTCCACACCTTGCAAACTCATGAGGCTTTCATACGTCACTTGTGGGCGACGCAATAAATCAGCCAGGGAATATTCACGCTCCAGAGCCTTGCCAACGACACGCTCAGCTTCCACATCTGCGAGGATGCGCGGGTTGACCCAGGTCGAGCGCAGCCTTTCCATTTCACGTGAAACACTTTCACGCTTTTCTTCAAACTGCTGCCATTGCGCATCGCTGACGCAACCCAGTTGGCGGCCTATCTCAGTCAGGCGCATATCGGCATTATCTTCACGCAGGCTCAGACGGAATTCAGCACGGCTGGTGAACATGCGGTAAGGTTCTTGCACGCCCTTGGTAATCAGGTCATCCACCAGCACACCGAGATAGGCTTCATCACGGCGCGGCACCCAGGCTTCTTTACCCTGGGTTTTCAATGCAGCATTCAAGCCTGCCAACATACCTTGGGCTGCTGCTTCTTCGTAACCTGTCGTGCCGTTAATCTGCCCGGCAAAGAACAAGCCCTCAATTTGGCGAGTCTCCAGCGACGATTTCAAACCACGCGGGTCAAAATAATCATACTCAATCGCATAGCCAGGACGCAGGATGTAAGCGTTTTCCATACCGCGCATGGAACGCACGAGGTCCAGCTGCACATCAAAAGGCAGGCTGGTAGAGATACCATTAGGGTAAAACTCATTGGTCGTCAGGCCTTCAGGCTCCAGGAAAATCTGGTGCGATTCCTTGCTGGCGAAGCGGTGTATCTTGTCTTCTATCGACGGGCAATAGCGCGGCCCCACCCCTTCGATAACACCCGTGTACATGGGGCTGCGGTCCAGACCGGCCCGGATAATGTCATGGGTTTTTTCATTGGTATGGGTAATCCAGCATGGCAGCTGCCTTGGATGCATGCTGGTATTACCCATATAGGAGAATACTGGCACGGGATCAAGGTCACCAGGCTGCTCTTGCATCAGTGAAAAATCGATGCTGCGACCATCTATACGTGGTGGCGTACCCGTCTTCAAACGACCTTGTGGCAGCGCCAGTTCTTTCAAACGAGCAGACAAAGATATCGCTGGCGGGTCACCGGCACGGCCTGCCGAGTAGTTATTCAAGCCCACGTGAATCTTCCCATCAAGGAAAGTACCTGCTGTCAGCACGACGGCGCGGGCGCGGAACCTGATGCCAACCTGGGTCACGGCACCGACAACACGGTTACCTTCGACCAGCAAATCATCGACAGCCTGCTGGAACAGCCACAGATTAGGCTGATTTTCCAGGCGACTACGTATCGCCTGCTTGTACAAAATACGGTCCGCCTGGGCACGGGTGGCACGCACGGCTGGGCCTTTGGATGAATTCAGGATACGGAATTGTATGCCTGCCTCATCAGTGGCAATCGCCATGGCACCGCCCATGGCATCGACCTCTTTCACCAGATGGCCCTTGCCTATCCCACCTATGGATGGGTTGCAAGACATCTGACCCAGGGTCTCGATATTATGGGTCAACAACAGTGTAGATTGCCCCATTCGAGCAGAGGCAAGTGCAGCTTCGGTACCGGCGTGACCGCCGCCGACGACGATAACATCGAATTCTTTTGGATAAAACATGGTGGATTTCTGAGAAACTTGGGACGGGAGGCACGATTATAGTTTGTTTTGCGCGTAAACTTTTGTAGAACTAAAGATTCTCTTTTTATTTAGAACTATGTTTCACGTGAAACATGAGCATCTGGACATAAAAAATGGGACCGAAGTCCCATTATCACTAACTGATTGTTTCACGTGAAACACTACTATTTGAGAAAGCCATCGTAAGTCGTCTTACATATCAGCGCCACAACCACACCAAGGAACATCTTGCGAACAAACGAGGTACCATGTTTAATTGCCAAATGACTACCTAAAATAGAGCCTCCAACACCGCATACGGCCATCGTCAAACCCAGCATCCAGAGTACGTGGCCGCTATAACCAAACCAGATAAGTGCCGCAGTATTGCAGGCAACATTCAATACCTTGGCTGCAGCAGAGGCACGCAGGAAGTCATAACCAAAGATACGCACGAACAAAAACATGAAGAAACTGCCTGTACCCGGCCCAAAGAAACCATCGTAAAACCCTATGCCTGCGCCCACCAACATTGCCATATAGGTTTCTTTGGAACCCGAGAACACAGGTTTATTGTCAGCACCAAACTCCTTCTTCTTGAAGGTATAGATAGCCACAGCCACCAGGATAAAGGGCAAAGCCTTGCGCAAATAGGTGGGCGGGATATGTGTCACGAGGAAAGCCCCGGCAAAAGAGAAGGCAAACGCCATGAATGCAGCTGGTGCCACCATGCTCCAGCGCACGCTGACTGTCTTCATATAACGTGTCGCTGCGACTGTCGTTCCCCAGATACCTGCCATCTTATTGGTACCCAGCAAGGTAGCAGGAGCCGTCCCGGGCATGAAAGAAAACAGAGCGGGAACCTGTATCAAGCCACCGCCACCGACGATGGAGTCAACAAAACCAGCAAAGAAGGCCGCCAAAGCCAAAAGAAAAATATCCATATTGAGCGCGTTTGATTTGTAATGGGAGGTCATCATGTTGCCTCAAGAAAACACCTCAAGTAGCAAACATGGCACAGATAACTTATACAGAAGCAAGCTGTGAGCAACAAGGTACAGGCCGTGCCATAACAGTTGCGGCACTAGCTTGTCTGTTTGACTGGCTGCGACAAATCAGACAAGATGCAAATCCGGTGTAATCAATCTGCCGCTATTTGTCTTTCACAAGGATCAACGCAATGAAGATATCCCTGTCTCTGATGTTTGCAGCATGCATCTTGTTCAGCACCGGCAGTAAGGCGCAAGCTGAAATCGAGCTCCCCTTATGGCAAAACGGCGCGCCCGGTCTGCAACATCAGCGGGCAGAAGCAGCAGAAGACAGGCATGAAACTGGCCGCCTCGACAGATACCTCAGCTACGTCAGCAAACCTACGCTGACCATTTATCCGGCCCCGGCCGACAAGGCAACTGGCACAGCAGTGCTGGTCGTACCAGGGGGTGGCTTTCGCTATGTCTGCATAGACAAGGAAGGCATAGAAGCCGCGCACTGGCTGAATGCCCAGGGCATTACTGCAGCCGTACTCAAATACCGCACTCTAGCACTGGATACCGAGCGCAACTGGAAAGCAATACAGCCCCTGACAGCAGACACTAGCCGCGCCATGCGGGTTCTGCGGCAACATGCAGCAGACTGGAAAATCGACAGCAAGAAGATAGGCGTACTCGGTTTCTCTGCTGGCGGCGTCATGGCCTTGCAAATGTTGATGGATCAGGATGAAGGCGACTCAGGCGCTGCGGACGCCACAGAAAAATTGGGCAACCGCGCAGACTTTATCGCCCTGGTATATACCGGTGTCCCCGGTGGAAAAATCCCAAAGGCTGGCAAGAACACCCCGCCCGTATTCATAGTCCATGCCTCGGACGATCCCAAAGCCCCACCGGTAGTCGCCGCAAAAATCTATCAACAATTACTGGAAGGCGGTGGCCAGGCAGAACTGCATGCCTTCCGCCGTGGCGACCATGGCTTTGGCATGACACCTGCCAGCGGCAGCTTGCGCAACTGGACCAGCCTGTATGCCGACTGGATGCGCGACCTCAGGCTGTTGGACAAATAACATTGCTCGCGAAGTCCTTAAGGCCAGCATGTGCTAAGGTAGATATCCCTACAACGAGCTAAATGAAAATGAGATAAAGATGAACGACTTTGAATTCAGAACCGTCCCCAGCCTGATCAGCCAAACCGGTGCAGCAACGCGCCTGGGCAAAATCATACGCCAGGAATTTCCAGCGATTAGCCATGTACTGCTGGTGACCGATGCCGGTTTCCTGCGTACCGGCCTGGTCCAACCTGCCATTGACAGCCTGGAAACGGAACAACTCAAAGTCAGCATTTTCTCCGATGTGATTGCCGATCCACCAGAGTCCATCGTCTTGCAGGCAGTAGCCAATGCCCGTGACCTGCAAGTCGAACTGGTGGTCGGTCTGGGTGGTGGCAGCTCCATGGACGTGGCCAAACTCATCGCCATCCTGGCTGGCAACGATCAAAGCCTGTCCACCATGTATGGCATAGGTAATGTCAAAGGCAAGCGTTTGCCGCTGATACAAATCCCGACCACGGCTGGTACAGGGTCTGAAGTCACCCCTATCTCCATCGTCACCACCGGTGCCACCACCAAGATGGGTGTGGTCGCGCCACAACTGTATGCCGACATCGCCATCCTCGATGCGCACCTAACGACAGGCTTGCCAGCCAAGGTCACCGCTGCCACCGGCATTGATGCCATGGTGCATGCGATTGAAGCCTACACGACCAAGCACAAAAAGAACCCGCTGTCCGACATGCTGGCGGTACAGGCATTGAAATTACTCTGGAACAACATCGATGAAGCCTGCACCAATGGCGGCAACCTGGCGGCAAGGCAGGCCATGTTGCTGGGTGCTATGCTGGCCGGGCAGTCCTTTGCCAATGCGCCCTGCGCCGCAGTGCATGCGCTGGCCTATCCGGTAGGCGGCATCTTCCATGTGCCACATGGATTGTCGAACTCCCTGGTCTTGCCACACGTGCTGCGTTTCAATGCGAGCCACGCGGCTGAACTGTACGCAGAGCTGGCCGCCATCATCGCACCAGCAGCCACAGGCACGGCAGAGCAGCGTTGCCACGCCATGATCAAGGCCATGGAAGACCTCGCAGTGCGGGTAGGCATAGAAACCCGCCTGAGCCAGGTAGGCATCACAGAGAAAGACCTGGACCAGCTCGCCAGCGACGCCATGTTGCAAACACGTCTGCTGGGTAATAATCCACGTGAAGTAACGAAGGAAGATGCCAGGGCAATTTACGCAGCGGCTTTGTAAGTAGAAGGATAAGTAGTTGAGGACGGCGCATGGAGCGGTAGCTATGCACCGTCCTTGCAAGCCTTGGCACATCACATCTCCCCCGCATCACGCACCTCCTGAGTAGCCTGAAGGACGATTCCAGACATGGTGAACTTTGCGCATGAAGTCTCCGGTAATTCCATACTGCCCATCATCATGGCTTGTGCGGCAACCCGCAATGCCGATGACTTCAGCCTGATCGCCCAGGGGATTTTGCGCGAAGTCTTGCCGCATGAAATGATGGTCTGCGGCATAGGCGGCGTGAGCCCGCAGGGCAACTATGTACATAAGCTGCTGCAGTTCAACTGCCCGGTTGAAACATATCAATACTATCAATCCCTGCTAGACAGCAAAGGCCGGGCCAATAGCCCCCTGATGCAAAAATGGCGCGAAACCCAGGAACCGGTTTTCTTCCAGGCCGGACGTGATGATCATGCAGTTCCTGCTGACTGGCTGGCTTCATTCAGGAAGCAGAAAATGCATAACACCGTCGCCCACGGCATGCTGGACCTGAACGGGCATTTCTCCAGTTATTTCATCTTTACAAATCTACCCTTTGAAGTCAGCCATCAACACGCATATCTGCTGAGCCTGTTGACACCTCATCTGCACCTGGCACTTGCCCATGCCCTGACAAACGTAGAAGAATTTCCCGTCAAGCCAGGTATCAGCAACAAGACCCTCAGTGAACGGCAAAGAGAAATCCTGCACTGGCTGCATGAAGGCAAAACCAACTGGGAAATCGCCACCATCCTCGAGCTCACCGAAGTCAACGTCAAATACCACATAGACCAGATCTTCGCCAAGCTGGATGTACGCAGCCGCGTGCATGCCGTCGCCAAAGCCTATGAACTGGGCTTGCTGTTACCAAACCATAAAAACTGACATACACCTCAACTACTATCTGAATGGATAGTGGTGCTCCTGCCGACTTGCTCCTACCCTGTTTTTTCCCGCGTACCAAAGCGCGGGATTACATAAAAAAACCACTGGAGACAACACCATGCAACATCGCACACTCGTCCGGGTGCTCATTGCCATGAGCCTCAGCTTTATCGCCTGCGTCAGCCAGGCCGCCTGCCTCGACAATGTGGTACTGGTACACGGCAATGCCGGTTCACCGTCGGACTGGAATGCCACCGTCAGCACCCTCAAAAGCCAGGGGTATACCGATGCCCAGTTGTACCGCCCCAACTGGGGTTCCAAGACCAACCCCTCCATCAATGACCATAGTGCCGCCAACACCAATCCCGTCAAAACATCCATGCAGGCAGCCAAGGCTGCATCATGCACTGGCAGGATCGACGTCATCAGTCATTCCATGGGCGTGACGCTGGCGATGAAAGCCATCAATGAGCTGGCCTACTCTACGTCCGTGAATTCCTTCATCGGCATCGCCGGTGCCCAGCATGGGCTGGAGTCTTGCGGCGTTTATCCCTTCAATATCTGGACACCAACCTGCGGCAGTAATGGCCTGTCCATAGACAGCCCGCTGATACTCTCAGTCAAGAACAAGCGCTACGGTAGCAAGATGTATTCGATCAAAAGTTATATCGATGAAGTGGTCTGTTACGGCAGTTGCTATGTGTATGGTTCGCACACCAGCAATATCGATGGCCAGAATGCGACATATGATTTTGCCCTTGGCCATTTTGGTTTGAAGGACTATACGACGAATACCCAGGCCAGCCTGGTATTCCAGTGAATAGTATCCTTGAATGAAACGCATGACTCTTGCTCATTGACTCGCGGCCAATACAGCGCCGCCTGTCAATGGGCAGGCTTTAACCGGATTAAGACCGTGAAAAAATCCCTGTACTTGCTTGCCCTGCCCCTGCTGGTTTTACTGGCTATCGCACTCATGTCACCCGGCCAGAACTCTACGGGTGTATCAAGCACACAAAGTGCAGACCCTGCACAAACTCCGGCAGCAAAACCCGTTAGCAATAGCCTGGCCCAGTTCACCAGCCTGTGGAGCAATGCAGCTAGCCCCGGCAATGAGGCAACAGATACTTTCGACCAGTTATGGGCACGCCTGATCTCGCCTGCGGACCAGAACAGTGCAGGTGACGACACTCAGGACCAGTTAAGAAAACTCATGCAAGAGCAGCCCTACTATCTGAAACGTATCATCAGCTTGTATCAGAAAGAACCATCGCCTCAGATCAGAGAAACCATCAGGAACCTGCTGTCCGGCATACGCAGCCCCGAAGTATTTGCCCTGTCCAGACAACTCGTCAGCAGCACTGAGAGCGAGCAAAGAATCGCAGGCCTGATCATGCTGCGCGACCTGGATATCTACCCGCAAGAAGAGCGTGAATTGATACGCCTGTCACTCAATAATGAACAACAAGCCGCCGTCATCCTGCAGGCACTGACGGCTCTGAAGCCGCCGACGCCGGAAGCAGCGGATATTCCCACAGATAACGGTATCGATATCCAGACCAGGAAAGACATCATCAACCAGTTGCAAAACCTGACGCATAACACTGACCCGGCCGTCAGAAGCCAGAGCGTATTACAACTGGCGCAATGGGATAAAAATGACAGTAGCCTCAGTTACTTTTCTGCCGCATTGAACGATCCGGTAGCCAGTGTGCGCCAGACCGCCATCTTCGCTCTAGCTCAGTCAGGCACAAATGCAGATACTGTGAAACAGTTATTGAACAAACTTATCAACAATGCTGGTGAAACTACGCAGCTTAAAGCCAGCGCACAGCAAGTGATGGACGCGCTGAAAGCAGACAGAGAGAAAATTCCAAGTACTTAAAACCACTCAGATTAAGCTTCATTGCGATTCAAAACTGTGCCTTATGCTCTACAGTTTCTGCATTGAAGCCAGCAGTATCAGGGATAGACATCATGCACAAAACTCAGACCCAGTCCGGCACACCGCAGCATCCATTGTGGGCTCAGTTCCAGCGCATAGTTACGCTTGCCAAAAGAACTGGCTTTCAAATACAAACGTGCCCCCTGTTCTCTCAGCATCAGTAAAAATTGCGTATGTGGCGTCAGCACATCGAATACCTCTGCCACGGCATCTTCCAGCAAATCATCTGTGGAAAGATATTCACCACGCTCAAATGGATCAGCGACCCAATAGCTTTCCCGATAAACACCCTCCAATAATCGGCCTTTAGGTGTACGACGCTGCGTACCAAACATGTTGGCATGCTCAGGTTTCATACCCAGGCGCTTAGTGATAAATGAGGGGTCAATGTTGGGATGCCAGATTTGTAGCGAAAGAAAATAGGAATAATTTTGCAATACAGGCTCTCTTTGAAAATGACTAAAACTCTCATCATTATTACAAAAAAGCGACGAAAAATTCAGAAGTGACAGAACAACGCAAAACTCAAGACTGAACCTATACCTAGCAGAAAAAAGTAGCGCAGATGTGTCTTGATATCGTTCGCGGGAAGATTGCCATTGCCATCGCTTATGACGAACAGCATTCCCCATAAGACATAGAACAGGCACAAAAACGCTTCAACAATGACATTCCCAAAGAAAAAGCCCATGCAGGCAAAGACTGCCGATGTGTAGGGTATCAGCGTCAAATGGGCTTTGTGGGCAAAGCCAAACATCAACAGGCAGATAATGGCTGCATAGGCCGCGCCGGTGAGACCACCAAGCATTGCAAAAGCGATCCTGTCCCACAAGCTGGAATCAGCATCCGGCATGGCGGGTGTACGTGGCGTTTTGGGTTTCATGCAGGCATGGCAAAAAACAAGAATTGTGCAATATTAAACAAATAGCGGACATAAAAAAACCCCGCAAGTTGCGGGGTTCTCTCATAGGAGGCCTAAACAAAGATCAGGCAGACTGTGCAGATCAAAAAGATCAGCCCGCCCTGGCCTTGCCGTTACGTTCAACATATGCCATCAGCTCACCGACAATACCGCGCCTGAAAGCCAGCACGCAGACGATGAAGATCAAGCCCGTAACGATGGTGACGGAGTCACCTATGGTGCGGAACCATTCTATCGTCGTGATGTTCGCCAGCAGGTTGCCAAGGTCGCCGAGTTTGTTTTCCAGCGCGATGATGATGATGGCACCAACTATCGGGCCCACCAGAGTGCCCAAACCGCCCACCAGGGTCATCAGGACAACCAGGCCAGACATGGACCAGTGTACGTCCGTCAGCGTCTCAAAACCCAGTACCAGGGTTTTGGTGGCACCAGCCAGGCCAGCCAGGGCAGCTGACAAGACGAAGGCCATGAGCTTGTAGCGATCTACGTCATAACCGAGTGAGATCGCGCGTGGCTCGTTTTCCTTGACGGCTTTCAAGACCTGGCCAAAAGGCGAATGCACGGTACGCATGACGATGGCAAATCCGGCAATCGCCACCACCAGCACAAAGTAATACAGCGTCAGGTCAGAACTCAGGTCCACCATGCCCAGCAGTTTGCCGCGTGGCACACCTTGCAGACCATCTTCACCACCGGTGAACTTGGCCTGCAGGAAAACGAAGTAGAGCATTTGCGCCAGCGCCAGCGTAATCATGGTGAAGTAAATACCCTGGCGGCGTATTGCCAGCGCCCCCATCACCAGGCCTATCAGGGCGGCTGCTCCTACTCCCAGCAAAATACCCAGCTCAGTCGGCAAACCGGCATCACGCAAGGCCCAGCCTGCGATATAACCGGCGGCGCCAAAAAAGGCAGCATGGCCAAAGGACAGCAAGCCGGTAAAGCCGATAAGCAAATTAAAGGCACAGGCAAACAGGGCGAAGCACAAGAGCTTCATCAGGAACACTGGATAGATAATAAACGGTGCCGCCAGTAACAGGGCAAAAGCAATGCCGTAACTGATTTTCTTATTCATGGTGGCTCCGTTCATTTTTCTTTACCGAACAAACCGGCAGGGCGGATCATCAGGACGATGGCCATGACGATGAACACGACAGTCGCCGACAGCTCAGGATAAAACACCCGCGTCAGGCCTTCGATAATACCCAGGCCCAGACCTGTCAAAATCGAACCAAGGATAGAGCCCATACCACCAATCACCACTACCGCAAACACCGTGATAATCAGGTTGGAACCCATCAAAGGCGACACCTGTATGACAGGTGCTGCCAGCACACCGGCAAAGGCGGCCAATGCTACACCGAAGCCGTAAGTCAGGGTCACCATCAGCGGCACGTTGACACCAAAAGCTTCGACCAGTTTGGGGTTTTCAGTACCGGCACGCAGGTAGGCACCGAGCTTGGTTTTTTCGATGACGAACCAGGTGGCAAAGCACACCACCAGTGAAGCTACCACTACCCATGCACGGTAATTAGGCAGGATCATGAAGCCAAGATTGGTCGCCCCTGTCAGTGCTTCCGGCACCTGATAAGGCTGGCCGGATACGCCATAGATGGAACGGAACACCCCTTCCAGCATCAGCGTGATACCAAAGGTCAGCAGCAGGCCATACAGATGATCGAGCTTGTACAGCCAGCGCAGCATGGTCTTTTCTATGATGATGCCAAACAGCCCTACCAGCAAAGGCGCAGCAAGCAACATGACCCAATAATTGATACCAAAATAATTCATGCCCATCCATGCGAGGAAGGCACCCATCATATACAGGGCACCATGGGCAAAATTGATTACATTGAGCAAGCCAAAAATCACAGCCAGCCCGAGAGACAGCATCGCGTAAAACGAGCCGTTGACCAAGCCCAGCAACAGCTGGCTCAGCATCGCTTGCAGCGGAATACCAAATATTTCCATGGCACGCTAAATAAAAATGGATGGAAAGGCGAAGACCTCTCAACACAGAGGCACGGAGACACAGAGAAAGTCAAAGAGAAAATCAACGTGACTACATTGATCTTCTATTCCAATTTCAAATATCCGTGATTAAGAGGTTCTCGATTCATACAAAACTGAAGCACCTCTTTTACCAAGCGGTGCTTCGTCGTCGATCAACAGCAATTTTGAAATTCAATTATCGGGATGCAGAGCAAGGCGCAAAACACAGCAATACGAAAGTATTGCGAGGCTTTGCAACGCCGCTATGCGCCCGAGAATTGGATTTCAATCATTTCCAGAGGGCGCACTTGGATTCGGATTTCGTCGTAAATGCTTGCTCACCCGGAATAGTCTGCGCCACCTTGTAATAATCCCAAGGTTCTTTCGACTCAGCACTGGTCTTTACCTGCATGAGGTACATGTCATGGATCATGCTGCCATCGCCGCGGATGTAACCGTTTTTCGCGTAGATGTCATTGATCTTGGATGCCTTCAGTTTTTCCATGACCTTGGTCATGTCATCCGTACCGGCGGCCTTGACGGCATTCAGGTAAGTCAGGGTCGCAGAGTAATCAGCTGCTTGCAGGCTGGAAGGCATTTTCTTCATTTTTTCGAAATAGCGGCGTGACCATTTACGCGCTTCTTCATTCTGGTTCCAGTACCAGCTATCAGTCAGGTACATACCTTGCGTGGCATTCAGACCCAGTGAGTGGATGTCATTGATAAACATCAGCAAGCCAGCCAGTTTCATGGTCTTGGTAATGCCAAATTCATTCGCCGCTTTTACGGCATTGATGGTATCGCCACCAGCATTTGCCAGGCCCAGGATTTGCGCCTTGGAAGCCTGTGCCTGCAACAGGAAAGAAGAAAAGTCAGATGCTGACAAAGGATGTTTGACCGAGCCCGCCACCGTACCGCCATTGGCTTTGACAACATTAGCAGTGTCGCTTTCCAGTGAAGCACCAAAGGCATAATCGGCAGTCAGGAAATACCAGCTCTTGCCACCCTGTTTGACAACAGCAGAACCCGTGCCCTTGGCCAGTGCCACGGTGTCGTAGGCATAATGGATGGTATTGGCAGTACATTCTTCATTCGTCAGGCGGGCTGTGCCGGCGCCGATGGAAATGAAGATACGTTTCTTTTCAGCAGCCACTTTGGACATGGACAAAGAAGTACCGGAATTGGTACCGCCTATCAGCATATCGACGCCATCGCGGTCAAACCATTCACGGGCACGGCTGGCTGCAATATCGGCCTTGTTTTGATGGTCGGCTGTGACCAGTTCGATTTTCTTGCCCAGTACTGTGCCGCCAAAATCGGCAATCGCCATCTTGATGGCTTCTGCACCGCCCTGACCATCGATATCAGAATACAGACCGGAAATATCGGTGATGAAACCTATCTTGACCGTGTCACCAGACACTTGCGCATTTGCATTCAGCGCCAGGCCAGCCAGTGCAGCGGAAACAGCGAGACTTGCTACTTTTAATTTCGTGAATGTTGCTTTCATGCGTCTTCTCCAATCATATTTTTATTCAAACCTGCTTCACCAAGACAGCGAGGCAGTTACTTAACCATGCCAACCAAACACACTTACATTACACGCCCAATAATTCATTCAGAACAGGCATTTTTTCCTGCAATTGCGCAGATGCAAAACTCTCCACGATCTGCCCGTGCTCCATGACATAAAACCTGTCCGCCAGCGGAGCAGCAAAGCGGAAATTCTGTTCAACCATGACGATGGTATAACCCTTGGATTTGAGCATCGTGATCATGCGCGCCAAAGCCTGCACGATAACAGGTGCCAGGCCTTCGGAAATTTCATCGAGCAGCAACAAACGCGCACCTGTGCGCAAGATGCGCGCCACTGCCAGCATCTGTTGTTCACCACCAGACAGGCGTGTGCCCTGGCTGTTTTTACGTTCTGCCAGATTGGGGAACATCTCGTAAATCTCGGCAACCGACATACCCTGGTCATCTTTCGATACCGAGGGTGGCAGCATCAGATTTTCTTCTGTGGATAAGGATGAAAATATCCCCCGCTCTTCAGGGCAATAACCTACGCCCAGATGAGCAACCTTATAAGTTGGCAGGTGGATAGCCTCTTGTCCATTGATCTTGATCGAACCTTTGCGTGCACCAGTCAGGCCCATGATGGCGCGCATGGTCGTGGTACGCCCGGCACCGTTACGACCGAGTATGGTCACGACTTCGCCCTGGTTCACTTTCAGGTTCACGTCATGCAGGATATGCGATTCACCATACCAGGCTTGCAGGCCGGTAATTTCCAGTGCCGGATTTGTACTTGTAGCACTCATGCATGCGCCCCTTCCAGCTCGCCGCTGGTACTGCCCATATAGGCTTCCATGACTTTGGGATTGGTGGATACTTCCTTGTACGTGCCTTCAGCCAGCATGGCACCGCGCTGCAAGACCGAGATCTTGTCGCAAATACCTGACACCACATTCATATTATGTTCCACCATGAGGATGGTGCGGCCCGCCGACACCTTCTTGATCAGCTCGGTCACGCGATGCACATCTTCATGGCCCATGCCTTGCGTGGGTTCATCGAGCAACATCATTTCTGGTTCCATCGCCAGGGTGGTGGCTATTTCCAGCGCACGCTTGCGGCCATAGGGCAGATCGACGGTGACCGTGTCAGCGAACGAAGTCAGATCGACTTCGGCCAGCAATTCCATGGCACGTGCATTGAGTTGGTTCAGCGATTGTTCGCTTTTCCAGAAATGAAAGGATGTGCCGAGTTTTCTTTGCAAGCCTATGCGTACGTTTTCCATGACAGTCAGGTGCGGGAACACTGCTGAAATCTGGAATGAACGTATGATGCCCTGGCGCGCAATCTGGGCCGGTTTGGCCGAGGTGATGTCGCGGCCATTGAACAGGATTTGTCCCGAAGTCGGAACAAGAAATTTGGTCAGCAAATTAAAACAGGTCGTCTTGCCGGCACCGTTAGGGCCGATCAGGGCGTGGATATGCCCACGCTGCACCTGCAAATTCACATCGCTTACAGCTGTGAAGCCCTTGAACTCTTTGGTCAAGCGCTTTGTCTCCAGGATGACGTCGGTCATCTCTTCTCCTTATTGTCTGGCTTATGGTTATTACTCCAACGCGACAACACTTCCTTTATTTTTTGGAAGTTTTTTATATTAGCTTTTTATAATACCCAGCAAACCGATTTCTAAACAATACGGTATAACTACCATAAGTAGTACCACGCAAGATTTGGAAGTTTTTATTTTCCCAATATACTCCTTGCCGCCTTCTCTGCAATCATCACAGTAGGTGAGTTGGTATTACCTGAGGTTATAGTCGGCATAATAGAAGCATCAGCCACGCGCAGGCCATTTATGCCTATGACGCGCAAGTTGCTATCGACTACCGCCTGGGCATCGTCTGCACGCCCCATCTTGCAGGTACCTACCGGGTGGAAGATTGTTGTACCTATATCCCCTGCTGCTCTGGCCAGTTCTTCTTCCGTCTGGAACTGTACACCAGGCTTCATTTCCTCTGGCTGGTATTTTTGCAGAGAGGGCGCTGCGATGATCTTGCGCGTCAGCTTCAGCGAGTCGGCAGCGATCTTGCGGTCTTCAGGTGTCGTCAGGTAGTTGGGCACTATCTTCGGTGCTGCTGAAGCATCGTTGCTGGCGATGCGCACATGGCCACGCGAAGTAGGGCGCAAGTTACAGACGCTGGCCGTGAACGCCGGGAAATCATGCAGGGGGTCACCAAATTTCTCCAGCGACAAGGGCTGTACATGGTATTGCAGATTGGGTGTCGCCTGGCTGGCATCCGAGCGGGTAAATGCACCCAGTTGCGATGGTGCCATCGACATAGGGCCACTCTGGAACATCGCATATTCCAGCCCTATGCGTGCCTTGCCTATGAGGCTGTTGGCCATCTTGTTGAGTGTTTTGGCACCGGTAATCTTGAATGCAGAACGTATCTGCAAATGGTCTTGCAAGTTGCTGCCAACGCCAGGCAATTCATGCACAACATCAACTCCAGCCTGTTGCAAATGTGCTGCATCACCTATGCCTGATAATTGCAAAATCTGTGGAGAACCTATCGCTCCTGCGGCCAGCACAGTTTCTTTCATGGACTCGGCAAACCAGCTGCGGCCACCACCTATGAATTCCACGCCTGTGCAACGCTTGCCTTGCTCATCATTCTTGATGACCAGCTTTTGCACCTGGCAACCGGTCATGATGGTCAGATTGCCTCGCTCAGCCGCCGGTTTCAAAAAAGCCTTGGCAGCGTTCCAGCGCACACCGCGTTTCTGGTTCACATCAAAATAGCCGCAGCCTTCATTATTGCCACGGTTAAAGTCATCACTTTTGGGAATACCCACTTCGGCTGCTGCATTGCGGAAAGCATCAAGGATTTCCCATGACAGTCTTTGTTTTTCCACCCGCCATTCGCCGCCCTTGCCATGGAATTCTGCATCACCGCCGTGGTGGTCTTCGCTCTTCTTGAACAGTGGCAAGACATGCTCCCAGCGCCAGCTATCGTCACCTGTCAGCTCTGCCCACTGCTGGTAATCCCTTTCCTGGCCACGCATATAAATCATGCCATTGATGGATGAGCTGCCGCCCAGCACCTTGCCACGTGGATAAATCAGGCTGCGGCCATTCAGGCCCGCTTCTGCCTCGGTACGGAACATCCAGTCTGTGCGCGGATTGTTGATGCAGTATAAATAACCAACGGGGATGTGTATCCACACATAATCATCCTTGCCACCTGCTTCTATCAGCAAAACCCGGTTGTCGGGATTCTTGCTGAGGCGGTTTGCCAGCACACAACCTGCAGTACCGGCACCAACTACGATGTAATCAAACTGTCCTGCTGCTTCCATACCGATTCCTTGTTGTTTATTAAGCCTGCATTTCTGCAATTAATGCAGCCATCAGCTCTGCCACACTCAAATCTCTCACTGCAGCCATGCCCTGCCCGGCCCACATCGACATCAGTTCAGTATTAGCAGCCTTGCCTGCCGCAGCGCGTATGGATCCCGTCAGTGCATTCTGTATCGGGTAAGCAGGCACTTTGTCAGCCACGGCATCCATGGTTTGCATGAAATGATTGTCAAGACCACGTGCAATACGGCCAGAAAAAGCACGGGTCTGGCGTGTCGTATCGCTACTACTGCCCAGCAAACGTTGCTTGTAAGCTGGGTGTATCGCCGATTCTTTTGCCGTCAGGAAGGCCGTACCCATCTGCACCATCTGCGCGCCCGCCTGCAGCATTTGTTTGATCTGTCTGCCATCCATGATGCCGCCAGCGGCAATGATGGGCACCTGCATATGCGGCTTGCAGGTCTCCAGCAAGGCAGACAGGCCCAGGTTCGACTCTTTTTGCGCGCCGATGAAAGTCCCACGGTGACCACCCGCTTCTACCCCTTGCAGGCAGACAGCATCCGCCCCTATGGCTTGCCAGACGATGGCTTCCTGCAAGTTGGTGGCAGTACCCACCACTTTTATTCCCGCGTCATGCAGGCGTTGCAACTGGCTGCCGTGCAGCACATCAAAGGTAAAACTGGCGACCGCAGGGCGGGCTGTGATCAAAGCATCAAGCTGGGCCTCAAAGTCTTCACACCAGCGGGTTGGGGTAGGCAAGTTGTCCCAGCCCAGTTCTGCACATACTGGCTGCAGCAAGAGCTTGGCGGCTTCGAGGGCGGCGAAATCGACTTGTGGGCGAGTTTGTACGAACAGGTTGATGGCGAAGGGTTTGTCCGTCAGTCTTCTGATGTGTTCAGCCTGCTCTATGATGGCGAGCGGAGTCAGTAAGGGAGCTGCCAGTGAGCCCAGGCCGCCTGCATTGGACACTGCGGCCACCAGTTCCGGGGTGGTGGCGCCACCGGCCATGGGGGCCTGGATGATGGGGTGGGGGCAGAGGGTTGGCAAGCCAGACATATTGGGGCTCCAGTCAAAAAGTTTTTTAAGTGAATCGCTAGAAATAAGGAAATCAAACTTTCTTAAATTTTCGTGCTTGTACGCTAACTCATTTACTTACTTCTGTCACTGTATTGCGATTGCAGGTCGGGGGTAGCCCGACAGCTACATTCTTTTCTTGTCTCGCCAAGAAAAGAACGCAAAAGAAGGCGACCGAGGCATCGCTGCCCCCTAAAGGGGGTTCCCTTTGCTGCAAGTCAAAAAATGGGAAATGTCCGAAACTCGCTTCGCTCAAACAGCGGCCATTTCTTTTTCCATTTTCTGCCTCGCATCAAAGGCGTCGACACATCGGAACAGCGAAATTCAAAAACAACGGCAACCCCAAAACACGGGTTAATTGACCATGCTCAACGACATATGCATAACGGTCGCATTGACGTTGGTTTTGCAGTTGTTTTTGATCTTCAACCGCTTGGGACGATGTAATTTGTGCTTCACGGAAAATGGATCAGAAAGCTTCGTTGTTTGAGCGGAGCGAGTTTCGAAGCTTTCCCATTTTTTGTGACGCACAAATTATGCTGGAGCGTAGCGTAAGCACCCGAAGGGCGAGTCTGCGGTCGCCTTTCTTTGAATACTTTCTTTGGCGAAGCAAAGAAAGTATTTCGGTCGCCGGGCCGAGACCCGGCTTGTGTCTACGAAGGGCAATCTCTTTAATAAAGACTCAAGCATGCAACGAACGTCATTGAACTTCAGCAAAAATAACAAATACGTACTTGAAAAGCCCAGTGTTGGGCTGATAAAGCGTAGCCCAACCTACGCGACGACAATATGATTACCGCTTATCGACAACTCGCAGTACCAATTTTCTCCTTGAAGGAGAAGGAGCAACCACGCAGCCGCTACTTCGCCACCGGCATCGTAAACTCCGCCCCTTTATCTATGCTATCCGGCCACCTCTGCATGATGGATTTATAACGCGTATAAAAACGTATCCCCTCTTCACCATAGGCATGCACATCACCAAATAAAGAGCGTTTCCAGCCGCCAAAAGAATGCCAGGCCATAGGCACAGGAATAGGCACGTTGATGCCCACCATGCCGACTTGTATGCGGCGCGAAAATTCGCGCGCGGTATTGCCGTCCGAGGTAAACAAAGACACGCCGTTGCCAAATTCATGGCGGTTGATCAGTTCAACAGCAGAGGCAAAATCAGGGACGCGAACTACGCACAGGACCGGGCCAAAGATTTCTTCGCGGTGTATTTTCATACCCTCTTTGACATGGTCAAACAAACAGCCGCCAAGGAAGAAACCGGACTCATGGCCAGGCACTTTGAGGCCACGGCCATCGACCAGCAGTTGCGCGCCTTCGGCTATGCCTTCAGCGATATAAGACTCAATTTTTGCCTTGTGCTGGGCAGTCACTACCGGGCCCATTTCGGCATCAGACTCCATACCATTTTTGATCTTCAGGGCCTGCACGCGTGGTACTAAAGCCTCGACAAGTTTGTCAGCGACATTGCCAACGGCAACAGCGACCGAGATCGCCATGCAGCGCTCGCCAGCAGAACCATAGGCTGCGCCCATCAGGGCATCAACGGCTTGTTCGAGGTTGGCGTCAGGCATGACGACCAGGTGGTTTTTTGCACCGCCCAAAGCCTGCACGCGCTTGCCCATGCGCGTGCCTTCGCTGTAGATGTATTCAGCAATCGGGGTAGAGCCGACGAAGGAAATCGCCGACACATCTGGGTGCTGCAGTAGTGCATCGACAGCCACTTTATCGCCTTGCACGACATTGAATACACCATCCGGCAAACCGGCTTTTTTGAGCAAGTCAGCTATCAGTAAAGAACAGGAAGGGTCGCGTTCAGATGGCTTCAAAATGAAGGTATTGCCAGTCGCTATCGCCAGCGGTGCCATCCACATGGGCACCATGAAGGGGAAGTTGAAAGGCGTGATGCCAGCCGTCACACCCAGTGGTTGGCGCAGGTTGTAATTGTCTATGCCGCCGCCGATATTGTCCGAAAATTGTGACTTCAGCAGTTGCGGCATGCCGCAGGCAAACTCGACGATTTCTATGCCGCGTGTGACTTCACCCATGGCGTCCGACAAGACCTTGCCATGTTCGCGGGTGATCAGGGTTGCCATTTCCTTGTGATGCTGGTCCAGCAATTCCTTGAATTTGAACATCACACGGGCGCGTTTTAGCGGCGCAGTTTCTGCCCAGGCCGGTGCGGCAGCCTTGGCAGCAGCGATGACAGCGTGCACTTCTTCCAGGCTGGCGAGGGCAACACTGCCTGTCACTTCGCCAGTGGCAGGGTTGAATACATCTTGCTGGCGGCCACTGGCAGAAGCATAAGCCTGACCATTCATATAATGCGCGATTGTGGATGTCATAAGTAAACCTTAGAGGTAATGTGAAGTTTTTTCTGCGGTGGCATAGAGATTAATTCACTCGCTCTGCTAAATCCAATGAGTTATTATCAATAGTAATATAAGGATTGCTGATAATGGACTTGACACAACTACGTGCTTTTGTCGCCGTGGCGAAAGAAGGCAACCTGACACGGGCGGCAGAGCAATTACATGTAACCCAGCCCGCCGTCAGCCTGCAGATCAAGTCCCTGCAAGATACCTTGCAATTAACTTTATTCACACGCAGCGCCGGCGGCATGCGCCTCTCCAACGATGGTGCCAAGCTCCTGCCTTATGCAGAAAAAGTCATTTCCAGCATGAGCGAATTTCGCCAGGCCGCCCATAGCATGCACAGCACCATTTCTGGCGAGCTGGCGATAGGTACCATACTGGACCCGGAGTTCACCCGCCTAGGCATCTTTTTGAAACGCCTGGTCGAGACTTATCCACAGTTATCCACAAAGTTGCAGCAAGGCATGTCCGGTACAGTCTTGCAACAAATCCGTGCCGGTACGCTGGATGTGGGCTTTTACCTGGGCCAGCCACCAGACGATGGCAAAACACCCTGCCACAGCCAGGTGCTGACGCCATTTACTTACCGGGTAGTGGCACCCAAGGGCTGGAAAAACCGCGTTGCTGGCCAGGACTGGGCCAGCCTGGCCAGATTGCCATGGCTGTGGACGCCGGCAGAGTCTGCCCATCACCGGCTACTCAGCCAGATTTTTGCCGGGCTTGGGGTAGCCCCCAACAAGGTCGCCCTGGTAGATCAGGAACCGAGCATGCTGGATCTGGTCAAGTCTGGCGTTGGCCTGAGCCTGATACGGGATGCCATCGCGATACGCGAAGCCCATGCCCATGGCCTGGTGATTGCTGATGCTGTCAGTATCACGACAGAACTGAGTTTCATTTGCCAGGAAAAACGCCAGCATGAAGCCATGATCGCAGCGAGTTTTGCCTTGTTGAAAACGATCTGGGTATAGAAGTTTGCAAGAGTGTATCCCCAGCCGCACACCAGAGCTTAAAACCAGAAAATTTCTGCCTTTATTGGAAATTCAGCGGTATATTCCCACCACTCATCTATTTCGGAAACATCGTTCGTGAAATTCCTGTTATCCAGTTTGCTTGTATCTCTGGCCATCGTTCCTGCCATCAGCCAGGCAGAAACGATCAAACTGCTTATCCAGGAATTTGCGCCTTTCACGCACACCGACATCAAAACCGGTGAAATCCAGGGTGCGCTGACCGAAAAGATCACAGAGATACTCAGGCGTGCTGGCGATAACTACAGTATCAGCAGTACTTCCCTCGCACGCGGTTTGAATTCCACGCTCAATGATGACAATACCTGTCTGTTTGGTTTTCGCCGTACGCCCGACCGGGAGAATTTGTATAAATGGGTAGGCCCGCTGGTCAACGACAATTGGGTGTTATATGGCCGTAAAATGGATCTCCGTATCCTCAAGAATTTTGAAGATGCCAAGCCTTACTCCATAGGCTCTTACAAGAATGCCGCCACAGGCGTGCAACTCAGCGAACAAGGCTACAAAATAGAATTTGCAAGCCAGGATGAAGACAATCCACGCCTGCTGGTGAATGGCAGGCTGAACTACTGGATAGTCTCAGAGTCACATGGCATGTTCATTGCCCAGCAGCAAGGCTATGCCAATGATATTGTGCGTGCCATCAAATGGAAAAGTGTAGAGCTCAATATGTTATGCAATGTCCGCATGGACAAGCAACGCATAGAGCTTTACAACAAAATCAATAAAGAACTGGATAACGACGGCACCATGGAAAAAATCATGCGCAAATACGGGATCAAATAATGGCCAGATCAACCAAGGCCGCCTATGCTGTCAATCGCCTGCGTGAACGCAGCAATAATGCTCCCTATTCCATGGTCAGCCTTGCCGATGGCCGGTTTTCCCTGACCCTGGCCAACCTGGAACAACCAGACGAATTACCCGTCAGCGTCAGCGATGCCATGGAAATCGATGACTTTGTCGTTTACGTTAACAACCTGCATAAACAGGCTCCCAAAAAAGCCAGCAAACTGGATATCGCTTTTGAGAAAAAACTCGCGGCAGCCAAACAGAAATAAAAACCTTCAGAAATAAAAGTTTTGAGAAGTAAAGTCTGATCTATAAGGAAAATTCTATGAAATACCATTGTCTTACCACCCTGCTCGCCACCAGCCTGTTTGCCGGTATCCTATCGACCGTACCAGCCCAGGCACAAGCTGCTGACAACGTGGTCATCAGCAGGCTGACTAAAATCGATGAAAAAGTCGGCAGTGGCAAAGAAGCCCTGCCTGGCAATACCGTGTTTGTCCATTACACAGGCTGGCTGCATGATCCTTTTGCCAGCAGGGAACGTGGCACCAAATTTGACAGTTCCGTAGGCCAGCAGGCCTTCTCCTTCACCATAGGCTCAGGCCGCGTCATCAAAGGCTGGGAACAAGGTGTAGCAGGGATGAAGGTTGGTGGCAAGCGCACCCTGATCATACCGCCAGAGCTGGGCTATGGTGCTGCAGGTGCAGGCAACGGGATGATACCGCCGAACGCCTATCTGATCTTTGATATTGAATTGCTGGAAGTGAAATAATATCTTGTACTCGCAGGAGACTAGCCTTCAGGGCAACTGACTGGCTTTAATTTCCTGCAAGTCTGTCCAGACAGACTCATAAGAATAAATGGCATAAAAGAATACCGAGATCGCCAGCACCGTCGCCAGGGTTCCTGCATAAAACAGCAGGCTAAGGCCGGCAGGAAAAATATACTGGTACCAGCCCAGCAGGCTGGTAGCGACCATGGCAAAAAAAGACAGATTGATCAGGCGGCGGCTTTTACGCATGGTGCCAAAAGCAAAAAACACCAGCACCAGTAAAGTCAAAGAAAAATTAAGTAAACCCGCCACAGAATTGCCTTTCTTGCTTAATATTAAATCAATAATCTACTATATCAAATTCAATCCTGTTTGCCATTGTACTAATGGCTAAAATTGTAACCAGACGTCAACATCAGGCTGAAAATTTTTCATTCTGCATTTTTCTGGCACTCGCACAGGCGGGCCAGATGCACCAGGAATTTTTATGACATATCTGCTTGCACTAGACCAGGGCACTTCTAGCTCGCGCAGCATCATTTTCAACGAAGGCGGTGAATTGATTGCCACTGCCCAGCAGGAATTCCGTCAGATTTTCCCGCAGCCAGGCTGGGTAGAGCATGATGCCCAGGAAATCTGGCAAAGCCAGTTTGCCACCTGCAAGCAAGTCATGAGCAATGCGGCTTTGCAGGCAAAAGACATCGCCGCCATAGGCATTACCAACCAGCGCGAAACCACGGTGCTATGGGACAGGAAAAATGGCCAGCCGCTATACCATGCCATCGTCTGGCAAGACCGCCGGACAGAAGCTTATTGCGATGAATTGCGCCAGCAAGGCTATGCGCCACGCATACAAGCCAAAACTGGCCTGATACTTGACCCCTATTTTTCTGCCACCAAACTCAAGTGGCTGCTCGATCATGTTCCCGACGCGCGCCGCCGTGCAAATGCCGGTGAACTGGCTTTTGGCACCATCGACAGCTGGCTGGCCTGGCAACTCAGTGAAGGCGCACTGCATGTCACCGATGTCAGCAATGCTTCACGCACCATGCTGTACAACATCCACGATAACAAGTGGGATGAAGAATTACTGAGCTGGTTTGACATCCCCAAAAAGCTGCTGCCAGAAGTCTTGCCATCGAGCCACCAGTTTGGCCATAGCAAGCTGCTGGGTGCCGCCATCCCGATTGCCGGCATTGCCGGTGACCAGCAGGCCGCCTTGTTTGGCCAGGCCTGCTTTACCCCGGGTATGGCAAAAAATACCTATGGCACGGGTTGCTTCATGCTCATGCATACCGGTGATCAATGTCCAGATTCGCAAAACGGCCTGATCAGCACAGCAGCCTGCCAGACCGATGCTCATGCCCAATATGCACTGGAGGGTAGTGTCTTCATCGGCGGTGCTGTCGTGCAATGGCTAAGAGATGGTCTGAAAGCCATACAGCATTCGACCGATGTAGAACAACTGGCGTCCACCGTGCCAGATTCTGGTGGCGTGGTGTTTGTCCCTTCCTTCACTGGGCTTGGTGCACCTTACTGGGTACCTTCAGCCAAGGGTGCCATCCTCGGTCTGAGCCGTGGTACGACCGTCGCGCATATCGCCCGCGCCGCGCTGGAATCGATTGCCTTTCAAAGTACCGCCCTGCTGCAAGCCATGGTCAGGGACGCCGTTTTCCCCATCAGGGAATTACGTGTCGATGGCGGCGCAGCAGCGAATAATATGCTGTTGCAATTCCAGGCAGATTTGCTGGGCATACCGGTGATACGCCCCAAAGTCACAGAAACCACGGCCCTGGGTGCAGCTTATCTGGCAGGTTTGGGAACCGGTGTGTACAAAAATGTGGAAGAATGCGCATCGCAGTGGCAAATGGATACGCAATTTACACCAGCCATGAGCCGCGATGAAGCTGCCAATCTGATGCAAAACTGGGAAATCGCCATAGGAAAAGTAAGATAATCCGTGCATGAGATATCCACAGCAAAATATCTGCCATTGACATTACTAACAGGAGAATAAAAATGAAAATTATTAAATGGTCTGCAGGCATACTGATTATTGCGATAGCCCTGATACTGGCGATAGCCTATTCACTGCCCAATGAATACAAGGTCGTGCGCAGTGTGCAAATACATGCTACACCAGCCAAGATCTTCCCTCTGATCGCTACACCCAAGGAGTGGAAAAATTGGTCAGTTTGGAACCAGCGTGACCCAAACATGAAGATGGAATTTTCTGGCCCCGAATCAGGCACGAATGCCGCCTGGGAATGGAAAAGCGCATCCCAAGGCAATGGCGGCATGAAACTCAGCCACGCCAGTCCCTTCCGTGAAATTGATTATGAACTGCACTTTGAAGGCGTGGGCAAACCATCGACAGGCAGTTTCTTGCTGGAAGCCCAGCCTGATGGCACCAAAATCACCTGGACCATGCTGGGTACTACAGAAGGCAATTTGATGATGAAGCTATTTGCCCCATTTATGGATAAAATGGTGGGTCCCGATTTTGAAGCTGGCTTAAGTAATCTGAAAAAGTTCGCCGAGAAAAATTAAAGCCCACCGTAGCTAAAACTACATCGCATTTCGACTGATTGCATCAATGAAACTCAAGTATGTCCTGATCCTGGCTTTGCTAATGCTGACGGCATTGCCAGCTTTCCCGGTTTTTGCTGCCGCAGCTGGCAATACTTCGGCCCCGGCCAAAGCAGCGCCAGGTACGCAGGCGGTATTCGTCGTTGCACCAGAAGATTTGCCTAAGCAAAATACTGGTGTACAGATAGATACACCCAAGCAAGCCGCCAGTGAGAAAAGCAATAAACCTGATGTACCTATCCTGGTATGGTCAGGCCCGGTTCCCCTGGCAGGTGGCCTGTGGATACTGGTCGCCTCCATGCCAGTATTGGCCTCCCTGTATTTTGCTTATCAGTTACTCATGTTCATCAAAGCCAGACGGCGGCGTTTATCCACAGAGCGGGGTAGTTGAATCGTTTCCTTATCGATAAATCTGTTGATTTTGTGAAAAAGCATGGTCCTTCCGGGTTCATGCTTTTATTTGTGTTTTTTTAAACGGTTTTCACATAATCTTCATCAATCTGTCACCAGCCTGTCACCTCTGCATCCTAAAGTCTTCCTTATCCAAAACATAAGCGGAGACCAGCATGTCCAGCAAAGCCTTGATAGACAGTGCCGTTTTCAATTCCACCACGTCTGGCCGCAAGGGCCTGGCAGACAAATTGTTTGCCCACTGGTTCAGCCGCCTCGTATATGCCCAGATCTGGGAAGATCCCCAAGCTGACCTGAATGCCCTGCAACTGAAACCAGGCGCGAATATCCTGACCATCTCTTCCGGTGGCTGCAATGCCCTGGCTTATCTGTCCGCTGAACCGGCTGCCGTCCATGCCGTGGATTTGAATGCAGCCCACCTGGCCATGCTCAATATCAAGCAAACTGCCATCAGGCACTTGCCGGACTATGATGCAGTGCTGGCATTTCTGGGCAATGCCGACAAGCCTGATAACCTGAAGCGCTACAAGCGTCATATACGCAGTCAATTGTCAGACGATGCCAGCAACTTCTGGGAAAGTCGCTCTTTGTCAGGCAAACCGCGCTACCATTATTTTACCAACCAGGCTTATCAGCATGGCTTGCTAGGCAACTTCATCGGCTTTGCGCATTTCTTTGTGCGCATGATGGGCGGTGACATGAGCAAACTCATGCAGGCTAACAACCTGCAGGAACAGGCACAAATGTTCGAACAATATGTCGCTCCGGTATTTGAGACGCGCTTGTTCCGTCTGATTGCCAGCCAGCCGCTGGCCCTGTATAGCCTGGGTATACCGCCGTCTCAATTTGCTGAACTGAAGCACGAAGCCAAAAACGGCCTGCATCTCTTGTTCAAGGAAAGAATGCGTCACCTGGCCTGTGATTTCCCTCTGGCGGAAAACTGTTTTGCCCAACAAGCATTTGGCCGCCGTTATGACACCAAAAAACAGGCAGCCCTGCCCATGTATCTGCAACAAGAACATTTCCATACCCTGCGCCGCAATATAGACAGGCTGCATCCGCATCATCAAACCCTTACTGATTTTTTGCTTGGCCAGCCACGTGCATCCATGGACGCTTATCTCTTTCTTGATGCGCAAGACTGGATGGATCAACAACAATTGACCGGACTCTGGCAAGAAGTAACGCGTACTGCAGCACCTGGAGCCAAGGTAGTATTCCGCACCGGTGGCAGTGAGTCACCGCTGGAAGCCAAGTTACCAGCAGATATACTGGCCACCTGGCATACCGATGTTGACCATAACCGTGCCCTGTATGCGACTGACCGCTCTGCCATCTATGGCGGCATGCACCTATATACCAAGATGTAATCGCCAAATTGCATACCTCTTTACCGCCACGCGTGGTGGCAGATGCCCTGTGGCTGCTGACAGCGCGTTCACGCGGTGGCCAGCACTGGCTGCACAATGCCACTTGCGATATCCAGGCCATAGAAATTGCCGGACAAAGCCAGCCCGTGAGTTTGCTGGACAACAGCAATTGGCAAGAAAGCTATGTCGCCAGCCCACGCTCAACCTGGTTGCGTTATCCACGCCAGGAGATGCTGCGCGGAGCAAGTCCTGCAAAGGCACAAGCGATCAAACTACTCAGTTGCCCCATCCTTGGCCCGCTTTCTGCCCTGTTCAACGCCAGTAAACTGGACCAGGCAGCGATTATTGCCAATCACCTGGTTTCCACCAATTTGTACGCAGACTGGTCGGCAGATGACATCAATCAAACTACCGACAAGCTAATAAGCACTTATTCACAGCGCCCGCTGATGATGCGCAATATCTGTCCACAGGTGAACCCCGAACTGGCAGCCAGCCTGCTCGCTACCGGATGGCAATTATTACCCAGCCGCATGATCTATCTGTGCGACCCACAACAAGCCAGCGTCTGGAAACACAATCATGTGAAACAGGATGCCCGCCTGCTCGACCATCCTGAAGTAGAAGTGCTGACACATGAACAACTGCAAATGCAAGACATTGCAGCATTGCAACAGCTCTACCGCCAGCTCTTCATCGATAAACACTCTTATCTTAATCCCGACTTCACAGCCGCCTTCTTTGAGCTTTGTCTGGAAACCCAGTTCCTGGAAATGCATGCCCTGCGCTGGCGAGGCCGTCTGGTCGGTGTGCTTGGTATTTATGCACATCATGAGAATGGCTGGCTGACCACACCCCTGATAGGTTATGACACCAGCCTGCCCAAAGAACTGGGTTTATACCGGCGATTGATGGCTTTATTACTCAAAACAGCCAGAGACAAGAAGCTGAAACTGCATTACAGCTCAGGCGCCAGCCAGTTCAAACGTGCACGCGGTGGCATTCCCCAACTGGAATATACCGCCATCCAAAACCGCCACTTATCCACAACTGCAGTACAAAGTACTGCGCTTTTTGCCCGCTTACTCAAGACTTTTGCGCCAGCAATCCTAAAAAAAGCGGACGGGATTTAAATAAAAAATATAAAAACAGCTATGTTTTTCCTGTGGATAAGCCTATGCATATCCACAGGACGAACTGTGCAAAACCACCAAAAGTCTGACTGAGGTTTTTCTTATCCCAAAACCGTCCTTTTTTCATACAAGACTTATCAGTACATCTATACATGAACTAAGTGCTTGTTTCTGTGGACAAATTAAGACTTATCCACAAAAAATCGCGACGTTAACTACTATTACTATGTATATATAAACTAATTATTTAATTAAACCCTTTTCGGAAAACCCTGGAAACTTTTCCTGAAAGACCTGGTTTTGATGCAAATAAAAAACGCCTGATTAAAAAATTTGAAATTTGATATTCACAATTAGATCTTTCAAAAAAAGCACCTGGTCAGCATCAAACTCTTTTCATAAAAAAACGGGCTTCCCAAAAATAGGACATCACATTTTTTTAATTGAAGAGAAATGCAAGTTTTGAAAACTGCATTGCGTCAAAAAACTCAGTTCATGACTTTGCAAGAGATCATCGACTTCCTTTTTTCCTGAAATACTTCCCTGCAGCGCTATAAATCAGTTTTTTTCTGAAAATTCACGTTGAAAAACAACATTTTTTAAAAAATCTTTGTGGATAAGTCAGCTGATATCCACTGCATCTATTGTGTGTAACTCCAAATTCATTGATCTGCAGGTTTACTGTTCAGATTTTGTCCTGTGGATATACAGACTTTTATCACCGCCTTATCATTTGCCTAAACTCTTGATCCTGTGGATGTTTACCGACTTATCCACAGCAAAATGCCTGCGTTAACAACTACTACTATTTTTATATAAAGTTATTCAAGTTAAAGGTATCCACAGCTCAAAAAACGCAAAAAAACAAAAGCAAAAAACTGTCGTAGAATCCGTTACTCATTCAATCCTCAGGGACAAAACACCATGAAACTATGGTCAGGCTTACTATTTTCAGCCGTGCTGGCTTGCTCTGCTGCACATGCAGAAAAACCAACTGAAGCCTCCGTCAAGGAATTGCTGGTATTGACGAATAGTCAGCAAATCCTGAAAAGTACAGAGGCGCAGATGGATGCCGTCATGAAAAACATGATGAAAGCTGTCCTGAAAGACCAGACTATCAATGCTGACCAGCAAAAAATCCTGGATAAGTTCCGGGATAAAGTCATAGATTTTCACAAGGCAGAAATGACTTGGGACAAACTCGAACCCATTTTTATTGAAATCTATTCAAATTCCCTAACTCAGGAAGAAGTCGATGGGATAGCTGTTTTCTACAGATCCCCAGCAGGTAAAGCTTATGTCAGCAAAATTCCAGTCATCGTTCAGCAAAGCATGGGAGCAATGCAAAAAGTGGTCACTCCCATGATGGACAAAATGTTGGAAGCGTCCAAAAAAATGGCAGATGAATTACGTGAGCTGGAAAAAAATAAATAAATTGACTAAAATTTTTTTAAGTTTTAGATAAAAATAAGAGAAATTAACGGATTTTAGTAATTTTTATGAAATGTCTCCTGCTTACAGAAATAAAACAGCACGAGCAAGGGCGTAATGACTGACACCAAGCATTTCATTTTTTTGGGTATGGGTACGCTTGGGGACATCTTCCCTTTTCTGAGTCTGGCTACTGAAATGCAGAGACGCGGACACAGAGTCACCATGCTTTTGTCGCCGGTACATGCCAGGCATGCAGAAATGGCCGGGATTGCCTATGAAGTACTGGGCAGGCAAGAAGACTATGACGCTGCCTTGCGTAATCCGGATATGTGGAATACACGGACAGGCATGGCCGTGGTACTTGCCTCATGCAAATGCGTATTTACAGAAATACCTGATTACTTTGCTAACCTGCCACCCGATCAGGATTGCGTATTGATCAGCCACCCTCTGGGTCTGGCAGCAGCAGATCTGGTGCGCAGCTTCCGTCCGGATATTCCCATCGTCGCGGCTTATCTGGCGCCATCCAATTTAAGAACGGTGCATGATCCCCTGGTCATGGGGGATTTATTCATACCGCGCTGGTTGCCGGTGTGGATGCGTCACTGGCTCTGGACTTATGCAGATAAAAATTTCATTGATCCGGTAGCTGTACCTATGATCAATCAGGCCAGACTGACCAGAAATCTGCCACCAATTACCAGCCTCGCACCGTATATGTATGCAGTACCAGACCTGAGTATCAGTTTTTTCCCAGAATGGTTTGCCGCAGTACAGCCAGACTGGCCAGCAGCAATAGTCATGGGAAAATTCCAGCTCTATGACAGCAGCCCGGCTGCAGACTTATCCACAGAGCTAGAAGAATTTCTGGCCTCAGGACTTGCACCTGTCATTTTTACCCCAGGTTCAGGGAATATACAGGCCAGTCATTATTTTGAATGTGCGCAGCAGGCAGTGCAAAAACTGGGTTTGCGGGCGATATTCCTGAGTACTCACCGTGAGCAGATCGCCTCTGCTCTACCGGCTGACATACTCTGGCAAAGTTATTTGCCATTGCGCGGTATATTGCCACGTGCATCAGCCCTGATACACCATGGGGGCATAGGTACGACAGCAGAAGCGCTAAGAGCGGGCATACCGCAATTGCTGACGCCACTGGCTTTTGACCAGTTCGACAATGCTGCGCGTGTAAAAAATCTGGGTGCAGGTGATTTTCTACGCATGTCACGCCTGACTGCTGGAAAATTGGCGCACAGCCTGTCACAACTGCTGGGCTCTGCGTCAATCAAAACCAATTGCACAATCCTTGCACAGAAATTCAATCAAACTGGTCATGCAGAATCTTTATGTGATGCGATTGAAGCGGTAGAATTAAAACAGAAACTATAAATTCCGGCTCCAGGCACAGTTTCCAAATAGCGTTAAATTTAAGTAGCCAAACTTATCCACAGCTTATTATTGTCTATAGGTTTTCTTATGCACGATTTCAAGTGGTCAGATACAGAAAAGAAAGTCGCACGGGCGGCGTATGACAACGCATTGCAAAAGGAATTGACAGCGATCGTGGCAAGATTTAAAGAACTTGCCAATGCTGTCAACTCTCCGGATAAGTTATGGGAAATAGAAGCCTATCTACAGAAAGCCAGAAAGAGAATAGATGCAAAATATGACTATCGTTATTCACGATTACCATTATTGCTGGCCCAACTCGTTTTTCAAAACCTGGTCAAACGTGAAGACTTACAAAAACTGTCGCAAGACAAGCTGGAAATCATAGACAGCCTGTTAGAGAAAGATAGAAATTATTTTTATGAAAGCGATGAATAATCGATAAAAATTTAATTTCCGGTTACACAAGCCAGCATCTCTGCAGAGCCTGTAAAAAAATCTGTGTAAGTTCTCCCGGAACTATTGGTGAGCGTTGATGCGCTCCCCAAATTCTATATCAAAGCGATTCAATGCCTGTCGCCAGTGTTGTATAGGCATGGTCCATTTCTT